>JANQNM010000099.1 GCA_028279625.1 Candidatus Nitrosopumilus sp.
ATATCTGCAAAATCAAGACTTAGCATTATTCCAAGATACTAAGTTCACAACTTTTTTCTCTTTTTAAAATACATAAATAGAGACAGGTGCAAATCGCAACAAGATGAACAGCCGTACGTCGTTCGCGCTACTAGCCGTTTTGACTGCAGTCGGTACTTTAACCATGTCATCAGCATATGCTGAGGATCTTCCACAAGCATGTGTGGGATGTTCCATGGAAGATGCCAGAGCATCAGCACAGGAAATGTTGCTCCAGGATATTCCAGTATCTGTTTGGACAGATAAAACAGATTATGGTCATAATGACATGATTATGGTTCAAGGCCAAGTAGCAAATGTAGCTTCGGGATTTCCAGTTACAATTACTGTTGTGAGTCCACTTAACTCTATTGTCACAGTTGATCAATTAGCTGTTGCAGATGATGGAAGTTTTGAGACAACATTAAACACAGCAGGTCCATTGTGGAAATACGACGGTACCTACACCATTAAAGCAAACTATGGAAGCGCTGAAAAAAGTAACAGTGCCCAAGTTGAATTAACTGGTGGAGTTGCATACACACCAACATATGAAACACCAACTACAAGCAAACAATGTGGTGCAAGTGAGTTATCTGCAAATGGTCAATGTGTACCATTTAGCATTACTGGTGGAATGGTAACAAGTGCAACAATCAATACAAATGATAATTCAATTATCATTAACATCGACGCTCAAGAGGATGGAACCTTAACAGTAAACCCATCAAAAACAGTCCAAGACGGTATCTTCATGGTACTAGTTGATGATGAAGAATGGGATGATGTTGAAATTGTTAACAATAAAGTAACAGTTGACTTCCTAGCAGGCGCCGAGAAAATTGAAATTATTGGTACCTTTGTGATCCCAGAGTTTGGCACAATTGCAGCCATGATTCTAGCAGTAGCAGTTATCTCAATAATTGCAATATCTGCAAAATCAAGACTTAGCATTATGCCAAGATACTAAAATCACATCTTTTTTCATTTTTTCATTTTTGATAGTAAAGGAAATATACAAACATGCATTGGAAATCTTGTGGATTCCAAAATTATCTACAGTTTGATTTTATTGCTAATAGTTTCAACAGGATTTGCATATGCACAAGAATCAGCTGTCACAGTTGAAACAGATGACAACAACTATGACGAAGGAGATACTGTTGTTATTTCTGGAACAGTATCCACACCTATAGAAGGAGTAGATGTAGTTTTACAATTATTTCATGAAGGCAACATGATAGAAATTGCACAAATTACGGTTGCTCATGATGGAACTTATTCCCACACAGTGCTTGTGGAAGGCCCATTATGGAAAAAAGCAGCAACGATTGTAGTAAGAGCATCATATGAAATTGCTGGAGGTACAATTTCTGAAACAGAATTTGAATACACCCCAAAATCTGAATCAATTGAAACTACGACAAATTTTGAGGTAGATGCTGGAAGTCATGGTACATTTGATGTGGAATACACTATCAAAGGGGGAACAGTTGAAGATATGATTGTAGATTCAGACATATTTGCATTAATAGTTCAAATTGATGCTACTGATGATGGAACAATTTCACTAGATCTTCCTAGAGAATTCATTGGTGCTGAAAAACAAGATGGTAAAGATGACACATTCATAATTTTAATTGATGGAATTGAAGTCGCATATCAAGAATCAGTAGTTCATTCTGATTCCAGAGTAATTACAATTGATTTTGGTCAGGAGGATTCAGATATTGAAATCATTGGAACATACATTGTTCCAGAATTTGGAACTATTGCTATGATGGTGTTAATGGTAGGAATCATGACAACAGTGTTACTAGCTAGAAACAAACTGCAAATCAGAATTTAATTTTTTGAAAAACTGTACTTATCTTTGAACGGAGAAACAGACCTTAATTCTTCAACAATTTTTTTCAAGGCATCAACGGTTTGATCTATTTCTTTTTGATTATTGTAAATTCCAACAGTCAGTCTCAGAGAACCTGTAATCTGTTCATGTGAAAACCCCATTGATTGTAAAACATGTGAAGCCTTTTGAGTATGAACTGAACATGCAGAACCAGTTGATGCTGCAATTCCGTATTCATCAAGTTTGATAATAAGATCTTCACCATTTACTCCAAGAAAAGTAAAATGAGCATTGTTTGGTAGTCTAGATTCCAAATGACCATTAACAGTAGTTTGAGGAATTTCCTCAGATACTTTTTTGATCAGATAATCTCGAAGTTTTTTCATATGAGATATGTTTTCATCTAAATTATTTTTTGCGATTTCACAAGCCTTTCCAAAACCAACAATATTTGCAACATTTTCTGTTCCAGAACGCAATCCATGTTCTTGCCCACCACCCAAAATCACAGGATCAATAATTACACCATTTTTGATATACAATGCTCCAATTCCTTTTGGGCCATAGAGTTTATGAGAAGAAATAGACAGCAAATCCACGCCTAATTCCTTGACATTTATAGGAATTTTCCCAACTGCCTGGACAGCATCTGAATGAAGTAAGACATTTTGTTCATGACATATTTTGGCAATTTCAGAAATTGGTTGAATTGTACCAACTTCATTATTTCCAAACATTATTGACACTAATGATGTTTTTTCTGAAATGGTATTTTTCAAGTCTAAAGGATTTACCATTCCATGTGAATCAACAGAAATATATACAATGTCAAATCCATTTTCTGATAATTTTTTGCAAGGTTCTAGGATTGCATCATGTTCTATTGAAGAAGTGATGATTTGACTTGAAGGATGTTGCATAACAATTCCGCGCAGTGCAGTGTTATTTGATTCAGTTCCACCAGAGGTTAAAAGAATTTCAGAAGGATCTGCGTTTATCAAAGAAGCAATTTGTTTTCGTGCCTTTTCAATTGCTTTTCTTGAGAGTCTACCATATCTATGAATTGAAGAGGGATTTCCATATTGTTCTTTAAGATATGGCAACATAGATTCTAAAACATCTTGATGAACTTGAGTAGAAGCTGCATTGTCTAAGTAGATCAATCTGCAATCACATTGATTTTTCCTGGTTTATACCCTTCTGGATCCACTACAACAGATGTAAATCCAATCATCATTAGTTTATCAGTAATTTCATGCAATGTATCATCATCAAATAACGGAATCATGTTTTTTTCAACCTCTATTTTTGCAGAGCCATCTAAATCACGAACTCTGACTTGTTTTACATTTGTAATTTGTTTTACAATGTTTTCTCCAATTTCTATTCTTGTTAATTTTTCAGCAGTTACACGTTGACCCCAAGGAATTCTAGATGCAAGACATGAATTTGATGGTTTGTCATACACAGATAGTCCAACATTTTTTGCAGTTTCTCTAATTTGAGATTTTGAAAAATTCGTTTCGACAAGAGGACTTCTAATTCCATTTTGTTTTAGAGCGTCAATTCCAGGCCTAAAATCACCCAAATCATCCAAATTAGTGCCATCTACGATTACCTTGACGTCATGTTCTTTTGCCAATTTAATCAAATGCTCACTTAATTCCATCCTACAATGAAAACAACGATCAGAATCATTTTTTGTGAAATTTTCATTTTCTAGTTCATTGTAATCTAAAAGAAGCTGCTGAATTCCAATTTCGGAGCAAATTTTTTTGGCAGTTTGAAGTTCTTCTTCTGAAAGAGTTTTGTAATCAGCAGTAATTGCAATAGCAGAATTTCCTAATTTTTGAAAAGCAGCATATGCTACTAAAGCACTATCTACTCCACCAGACAAAGCAATCATTACTTTATTTTTATCAGCAAACCAATTTTCTAATTCTTCAAGTTTTGTCATTTTCTATCTCCAGTTTTTCTATTTCTTTTCTTAGCAAAGATTCTGTTTCTTTAATTGATTTTCCAAGGCTTTCAGAAATTTTTTTCAAATCGTCAAATTCTATTTTAAAATCACTTTTTCCTTTAAATTCAGATTTTTTAAAATTTACTGGAAAAGATTGACCATTCAAAGAAAGATCAATTTTATGAATAGTTCTAGGAACAGTAAAACGATTAGATTCAGAAATTCTAATTCCCAATGTTCCAGTTTCTAGAACTAAAGTATCAACAATATCATCAACATTTTCATCACTACATATTACAGTAACAAGATGTGTAGGTCTGCCTTTCTTTGTTATTCCATGATAAATTGAAACATCTTTGGCACCTTTGTCCATAATTTTTTCAATCAGATTTCCAAGTATTTCTCCAGAAACATCATCTACATTGGTCTCAAGAATTTTTACTGAATCAATTTCAGATGAATTTTCATTACCTCTTACAATTTTTAAAACATTAGAAAATGTCTCAAAATCTTTTTGGCCAGAACCATAACCAATAGAGGTTACTTTCATAGTAGGATAGTATTCCATTACATTATTTGCCAGATTTACTAAAATACAGGCACCGGTAGGAGTAGTAAGTTCCTCATTTGCAGAATTTCCTTTTATGATAAACTTTGAATTTTTGAACATTTGGAGAATTGCGCTGGCTGGATTAGACATTGTTCCATGTGAAAAAGTTACAGAACCTCCACCAACAGATACAGGTAAACAAACAATCTTTTCATCTAACAATCCCAAGTTTTCTAATCCAATTGTGACACCAACTATATCAACAAGTGTGTCAATACTGGAGGCTTCATGAAAGTGAACTGAATCTTCAGGAATTCCATGAGAAATAGATTCAGATTCAATTAACGTATCAATGCAGGATTGTGCAAAAGATTTTGCTTTGTCTGAAAGCCCAAGTTCATTCACAGATTCGATTATAGCTTTTTTGATTTCTATACCCTTTCGTTCATGAGGTTCATCATTAATTTGTAAAATAAGTTGAAGAGCTTGAATTCCATGTTTTTGGATTTTTTGAAAATCAATTTTTTCAATTGTTGAGCCAGGAAGAAATTTTTCAGATTTTCTAATTCCTTCAATAATCTTGTTTTTATCAGCACCTAAATCCACTAAAGAACTTAGAAGCATATCACCTGAAATTCCAGCAATTTGTGGATCGATAACAAGAACCATGATAGAAAAATATCAAAAATGCTTATAAATTCGTCTAATAAGTCATGAATTTCATTAGATTTAATTATTGAAAATTAACAGCGATTTTCATGATTACCATTATTGGTTCAGGAAAAGTAGGCGGAGATGCAGCATTATTCTCAGCATTAAAGCGATTAGATGATCAAATTTTGTTACTTGATGTAGTTGAAGGATTACCACAAGGAGAAGCAATGGATATCAACCATATGTTATCTGAACAAGGAATTGATGTGGAAGTAAAAGGTTCTAACAATTATGAAGACATGAAAGGTTCCAAAGCAGTAGTAGTGGTTGCAGGTTCTGGACGAAAACCAGGAATGACAAGAATGGATCTCTTGAAAATTAATGCATCAATTGTCAAGAGCGTTGTAGAAAATGTCAAAAAATATGCAGATGATTCAATGATAATCCCAGTAACAAATCCATTGGATCCAATGGCATACATTACTTACAAAGTTTCAGGTTTTGATAGAAGTAGAGTTTTCGGAATGGGAGGTATGCTTGACCTATCAAGATTTAGACAATTTATTCACGAAGCAACAGGACATTCACGAGATTCAATCAGAGCTCTAGTAATTGGAGAACATGGTGAAAATATGTTACCATTACCAAGATTTTCATCAGTCTCAGGAATTCCACTATCGTCATTTCTACCAAAAGAAAAACTCGATGAGTTAGTCCAAAACACAAAACAAGTTGCTGCCAAGGTAATTGAGCTTAAAGGAGCTACAGTTCATGCACCAGGAAATGCAATTTCTGCAATTTTAGAATCAGTTGTAAGAGATAGAAAACAAGTCATTCCAGTTGCAACATATCTTGATGGAGAATATGGTCAATCAGATGTTACCATCGGAGTTCCGGCAGTAATTGGAAAGAATGGTGTAGAAAAGATAATCGAATTGGACTTGAATGATGAAGAAAACCAAGTCTTCCAAAAAGCAGTCGATAGTGTAAAAAGTGCTATCTCAGGAATCGAGATCTAAGCATTTTTTTATCCAAACAATAGAAAAAAATTGTTGGGAGTTCATGAAATTTTAGAATCATTGAAAGCAGGAAAGATCTCAGTAAGTAATGCAAAGAAGTTACTTTCATTATATTCTATAGAAGAAGTTGAAGGATTTGCAAAAATTGACATCAACCGTAGAATAAGAAGGGGAATTCCTGAAATTATTTTTGCAGAAACTAAAGAAACTGAAGAAATAAAAAAAATCATCAAAAAAACTTTAGAGAAATCAAATTCTGTAATTGTATCGAGACTCAAAAAGAAAGATTATCCAAAAATTTTGACATTTGCAAAAAGACTCAAAGTCAAAATTAAAACAGGAAAAAATTCATCAACATTACTGTTATACAAAAAACCAATTAGGTCTCATGGCGGCAAAGTAGGAATCATTACTGCAGGCACATCAGATATCGGTGTTGCCGAAGAAGCAAGATTAGTTTGTGAAGCAATGAATTGTCAATGCATTACAAGTTATGATGTAGGAGTAGCTGGAATTCAAAGAGTTTTTCCAATCTTAAAGGAAATGATTCAGGAAGATGTAGATTGTATCATTGTGGCAGCTGGAATGGAAGGAGCACTTGCAACACTTGTTTCAACATTGGTAGACATTCCAATTATAGGAATTCCAATTTCAGTAGGATATGGATATGGAGAAAAAGGAATTGCAGCACTTGCATCAATGCTTCAAAGTTGTTCGTTAGGATTATCAGTAGTCAACATAGATAATGGAATTGCAGCTGGTGGAATTGCAGCAAACATTGCAAATAGAGCAATAAGAAAAAACAAAAAATAATTTGTTCAATTTTACAAAAAATATGGTTGACAAGCCTCGTAAATGATATATAGCATACTTTAACGAAGTTTGGTAGTTGGCTGGCAAACGAGTTGTACTTACTGCTGATCGTAGTTTAATGACAAATTATCGAGGAAATTTTCTTTATGGGTTTATTGCATGTGGACCATATGAAGTTCTTCCAGAATGGGTTTTTGACAAAGTTTTCTGTCCATCAGTTGAAACAGATCCAATAACAGGTGAAGCAAAAGTTGCTCAGATAGGACTCAGAAGAATTGAAAGTTCACTAATTCAAGGAGGTTACAAGAGAGAAGATGTGTTCATTGGACATCCTGACATGTTACACAAATCAATTGGCCCAGATACCAAAGTTGTTGGAATTAATGTAATGGATCCACTTGGAATGGCACCAGTTACAACAACAATGTCACCAGAAAAATTATCCTATGTTGCAATGAAATTCAAAAAAATGTGTGCCAGTATTATTCAACTCAAAAAGAAATACGACTTTAAAGTTGTTGTTGGAGGAAACGGAGCATGGGAATTAGCCAAATCAGACAGAATGAAAATTCACGGATTAGATACAGTTGTAGTAGGTGAAGCAGATGAATTAGCAGTTGATTTATTCCAAGATTTAGAAAAGGGCGATGCTCCTGAATTAATGCATTGTTTTGTAAGAAACCTTGAAAATATTCCAATTATTGAAGGACCAACAATTAACTCATTGATTGAAGCAATGAGAGGATGTGGTAGAGGTTGTGACTTTTGTGATGTAAATAAAAGATCAAAGAAAGATTTGCCATTAGAAAGACTTCAGTATGAAGCAAAAACTAACTTAGACTATGGATTTGATTCAGTTTGGTTACATTCAGATGAAATGTTACTTTATGGATGTGACAATAGAGACTTTGTTCCAAACAGAGATGCAATAACAGATTTGTGGAAAGGACTCAAAGGACTAGGAGCTAATTTTATTGGAACAACACATATGACATTTTCAGCAGTTGCTGCAGATCCTACATTAATGCAACAAATTTCACACATCAATGGTCAAGACAAATCTGGAAGATGGCTTGCAACAAATCTAGGAATTGAAACGGTTGCACCAGATATGGTAAAGAAGCATCTTGGTGTAAAAACAAGACCTTTCTCAACAGAGGAATGGGGAAGTGTTGTAAGAGAAGGAGCAAAGATTCTAAATGAAAATCATTGGTTCCCAGCTGCAACAATCATTATTGGTTGGCCGGATGAAACTCCTGATGATATTCAATATACTATTGATATGATGAGTGATTTCAGAGAGATGGATTTTAGAGGATTGGTTGCACCATTGCTTTATCAAGACTTTAGTGAGAAAAATTCAATGCACTTTGGAAACTTGAATGAAGCACAGTTTACACTATTTTGGAAATGTTGGGAAAATAATTTGCGTGTAATTAATGACATTATTCCAATCATTCTTAGAAATAAGACATACGGACCACCAATGAAGGTCTTCATGTATGGAATTCTCAAGGCTGGAACTTGGGCAATTATGAGATATTTGAGAGGATTATGTAAGGATCTATTCAACGGAAGAACACCAGATGAAATTATTGACAAATATGCTAGAAGTAGATCTGTATCTAGTCCAAAAATTCAAACAAAGAAATTATAGATTTTCTAAAGCAGTATCTGCAATAGTATTTCTTTTTGGAGTTAATGATACAAAGTAAACTTTGTCAGCTCTTTCAATTCCTTCTACCTTTTTGTAAGATTTTGAGGTAACATCAAACTCATAAATTCCTGGTTCAAGAGAGCCCTTTGAATACATCATCAAATAGGTTTCACCAGTTGTTGGACTAAGTGGAATAAATGACATGACATATCCTTTGTATGAATTAATTGGCATGGTGTTTTTCATTGGTGGTGCGGCAGATGCTAAATACATGAAAACATCTTCAATGGAATCAAATTCCTCATATTCAATATGCATTAACCACCATAGTTTGTTTTAGTATAATAACCTAGAGAAAGGATTTGGTTAGAGTCTTGATTTGAAGTGTCTGTGAACTTTGAATCCAATTAATGCTGGGGCTGCAATATACATTCCCAAGTTAAGTGCAATTACTGAAATTCCTAATCCAAGAACTTCAATTTCTGAACCATCTTCAGCCAAGGTCATAATAGATAGAGTTGAAATCATTGGAGTGATGAAAGCTCTAACTGCTTCTTGGAACATTGGGTTTTCTCTTTCCAAGTCTGCAATTGTTGGTGAGAATGAATAGTATAATTGGTTAAATCCAGTCATAAAGGAAGCTCCTGATGCAGTACTCATTACAGTGTTGTCTCTAATTTCTCTTAAGAATTGAACTTGTGGTGCCATTTCAGTTCCGTAAGCTGCAGTTGCAATTAGACAACCGCCACCATTCTCTTCAGGAGTTTCGGTTTTAATTACTTGACAAACACCATTTACTAGCTCAGTTCCTGCTCCACAAACTGGTTCTGGTTCTGGCTCAGGTTCTGGCTCAGGTTCTGGCTCAGGTTCTGGCTCAGGTTCTGGTTCAGGTTCTGGTTCTGGTTCTGGCTCAGGTTCTGGTTCTGGTTCTGGTTGGGTGATAACTTGTTCTCCACCAACATAATTGAGAGTAACTTCACCTTTTGTAGGACCAAAATTAAATTGAACAGTGTAATCTCCAGCTAGTTTCCAAAGAGGACCACCAGCAACAAAACTCTTTTCAAAAGAACCATCTGATTTTACATTTACTTGACCAATTCCTACGATATTATTGTCTGGAGATGAAACAAGGTAAGTTAATCCATGTCCAGCAGTTGCATCGTAATCTGCAATATTTCCTGAAAGGGTTACAGTACTACCATTTGAAACAATTTCTAAATCAGATTCTGCAGTGATGAAAGAATTTGCTGCAAATGCAGAACCACTAATACCATAAGACAAAATCGAAATAGCTAACAAACCAAATGCTAGAGTACCAGCAAGCCTCATTTTCAATTTTTTCAAGGCCTGAGAGTATTTATGTATTCAATCAAACAAAAATTGACCAGATTATACTCGAATTATACCCTTATTGACTAAGTATTGAATGGACTTCATAAATTCTTCATCAGAGATCTGATTATCAGACCACCAACGTGCATTATTTTTTATCCAATCAGGAATTTCTGGTTCATCTATCGAACTAGGTGATGATGAAACCGAGATCAGGCCTTCCTTAATCAAGAATTCAATTCCACCAACAAATTCTGAGTTAGAAATTGTTTCATCAGACCACCAACGTGCATTATTTTTTATCCAATCAGGAACTTCAGGAGAAATTACTACAAAGGAAATTGTTCCAACATAGAAATTGTTATGAGATAAATTAATTTCATAAAGTCCTGACAAAGAATTTTCATTGATTGAAATTATTGAGCGATAATTTCCACCATTAGATAATGTTGAACCAAAGTTTTGAGATTTTCCATCAGGATAAGTAATGGTCACAGTTAATGGAATTCCTCTTTTATGATTTTGTACACTTCCTGACAAAACAATTTCTTCAACAGCTCCAGAAAGAGGTCTAACAATTTCATAGGTACTTAATTGAGGAGTAGTTTGATAAGAGAAAGTTGATTTATTCTTGAGCAAACTAAACACATTGGATTCTCCAAAATTATCTCTTGAATCATGATATTTTGCATCAAGGCTACCGCCTGCAGTAGAAATCAATGCTGTGCCTGATTTATTACATATTTTGGAAGGCATTTTGAATACGCCTTCAAAAACTCCAGTACTAGGTCCTGTTTCCACCAAAGTGAATCCTGTTGCACCTAACCCACCATATTCAGTTCCATCAATAGTACATCGTTTGTATCGAATATCTTTTAGTAAAATTTCTAATAATATTTCACCATCTTTTCCAACTGTATCAACATTTGGAGAATTAGGATCATTGATTACTTGATAGATGTCAACTTTATCACTTTTCAAATTTAGATCAGAATCTTTCAAAGTAATTGTGACAGGTTGACCAAATCGAAATGTTGTAGAAGATGTTGAAACACTTCCAGAATGAGTTGTAACATCAGTTTTTGAAGTTGTAGTTGTTACTACTCCTGCTGCATCAAAATCAGAATAAGAAATTGCAATTCCCTCTTCATCAATTAATCTATCAGTGATTAGTATTTTGATTTCATTGTTTATTGTTTGAATTGTTTGAATAAAATCAGGATCAAGTATGTTTAGTTGATTTGTTACTGCATACTCAAAAGTTCCTTCAAATGTTGAAGAGTTGTCTGAAGTTTCTTCAAGCTCAAAACGGTAAATTGAATTGTTTATGCTATCATTATTTTGCAATCCAAATGAAAAAAAGTCAATTACTATAGGTTGATCTTCTGTTTCACTTGAAACAGATAACATGCCAACATCATTACTTGAAGAATCAAAATCGATTACAAGAAACACGTTTCCAGATTCATCAGAAATGTCTGCAACATCAGAATCATCAATTTGTATAAATCCTTGAGGAGATGAAATGTCACCTACATCAATAATTTGGATAGGAGAAACTCCTAGTGTTCCAAAATAAAGAGTAAATGTTGTATCACTAAAGTCTGAAATTCCATAATCATTTTCAAATGAACGCAAGTCGTAATTTATCCAATTTGTTCCATCAGTATTAGATTCTGAGACATCAAGCAAAATTGAAGATAGCAGAGACGCAGAAATTCCAAGTTCCATTGAAACCATTTCAAAAGAGCCGTTTGCTACTGTGGAGGTATCAATTTCAAGCCTATCAGAGTTAGAATCAGGCATAGATGAGTTTGCAGTATCTCCTCCTGCTAAAGTTGGAGAGGTAGTATGGAATTGAATATTTTGAGCATTTTCTAATGTTATAGGATTACCAATAGTCAGAGTTGGAATTAGTGTTGACTCTCTAAAGACATCTAAATCATCACGTGCTCCAGTGTTTAGATTTTGATCAGGGTCAATCAAAGCTACAGGATACTCAATTCCGGGATTAAGTTCACCGCCACTTCCAATACTCAAAGTGGGTTGATCTAAAGAGACAGATGCAGTAGAATAACCAGTTAGAACAGAAAGAGATTCTTTATTGTAAGTTATTTGTCCTGTTTGACCACGTGGCGCATTATCTAAAATTCCCATTACAGATTGATCATTGGAATCAAAACTTTCAAAAATTCCTGAATTTGGTCCTTGTTCAACTAGAGTGACAATTTCAGAAAAAGTGTTGGCTCCACCATCATCAACAGAAGTTTCTGGTTGATCATCATTTGATTTTAATTCCATTACACTTCCAAGTGAAAGTGAAAGTTTTCCATTATCTTCAAATCCTATACTTGAAAGTGTAGGAACTAAGTCAACTAGACCTGCGCCACCATTTGCAGAACTAGTTCCAGAATTATCATATGCTTGATAAAATGTTGAAGGAGTAGAACCAACATCAAAAGTCCAAGAATCTTCATCAGTAGGGTCTTGGTTTAATTGAATATCATTTACAATTAGAAATACTTCAGCATTTTTTGGATATAGTTCTCTGTCAAGTTCTAAAGTAATGTTTGGAATTTCATCGTATTCTAATGTGACTTGTTGTGAGGATCCACCTGGATTATATTGAATTGAAACATCATCAAATGAAAATAATTGAATAAAAGGCCATGCATTAACATCTAATCCAATTTGACCTAGTGAAATGTTTGAATTTGTGTTAATTGATTTTGCATTTCTTACAACATTATTCAAATTTGAACCAGAAGGAGTTCCAGTACAGGAGGTAAAAGAAGAATTTCCATTAGTTGAATCAGGAGTTGATTTAGGAACTGCAAAGCCATCTGTTTCAGAAAGAGAGATTCCTATAACAGATGAAGAAGTATCACGACTGCAAAAAACTCCAAAGTCTAATCCTTCTCCTGCTAATCCAACTGTAGAATCTGCAATCTTGGCTTTATCCACATTTGCAAAATAAGCATACCAATTTCCATCAGTTGCTTGAACCATTCGTAAGGTCTTGCCATTAATTGTGACATCAGGTTCTCCTTTTCCTTCACCAGTGTCTTTGATGTTCTGATCATTGATGACAACTTCGATAACCATAGAGCCTGAAAAATGATTGTCAAATTGAGAATTTTCAGCTGAGACAAATAGGTTTGGATTACTTGATGCCTCAGCATCTACAAAGGGAATTAGAAGAAGAGTTGACAAAAATGCCATTAAGTAGAGAGATTTCCTGTCCAACAGCCAAAATTCCCCTTGATCACAATTAATGTTGTCGTAGCATTTCTACTTAGAAACTTGTAATACGTGAATAAAATTAGCAAAAATATGGAAATGTTTGTTCAAAGGACCAAAGTTTTACAGATTTCACTTTTAGCAATATTTTCTGCATTTTTGGTGGAATTAGTTTTTGGACTTATTTCAAACAGCCTTGCTCTAATTACAGATAGCATTCATGCTTTACTAGATAGTGTTGTGACATTGGTCTTACTTTTAGCAGCAAGAATGGCAATAAAGCCACCGGATGCAGAACATACCTATGGACATGGAAAGATAGAGTCCCTAGGAGGATTAATTGGAGGAATTGCAATTTTTCTTATTGCATGTTACTTTATCTATGAATCAATCAACAGATTACAAAGTCCTCCTCCAAGTATTCTTCCTGGATTATTTGCAATAATTGGAGGGTTGTACACTATTGGAATTGATATCTTTAGAATTATTCTTTTACAAAAGTCGATAAAGAAAGTAGGAGGAACTATTCTCAAAGCAGATTTTTATCATGCGTTTATGGATTTGGGTTCAACTTTAGTTGCAATAATAGGAATTGTGGTTGTTTCGTATGGATTTTATCATGGAGATTTTGTTGCCGCATTAATTTTAGGAGGACTGTTAGCATTACTTAGTATCAAATTGGTTTACAGAACTGCACAAGATTTGACAGATATCATTTCTCCAGAGCTTGTAAAAAATGTCAGAGAAATTGCAGTAACAACTGAAGGCGTAATAGATGCAGATCCAATATTGATGAGAAAATCTGGTGATACAATTTTTGCAGATGTTACAATTTCACTGAGAGGCGACACCAGTTTTGATAAAGCACATGAGATTAGCAGTAGTGTTGAAAGAAACATAAAAAACAAAATCTCCAATGCATCAATTACTATTCATTTTGAACCAAATTGGGAAGATGTTCCTTTGGATGCAAAAATTTACGACATTGTAAAAAGTATAGAGGGGGTTAAAGGAGTTCATAATGTCAGCACTCACAAAACCAGAGGAAAGACATACTCAGATTTGCACGTTATGGTAGATAGAGAAATCAGTCTGTTATCTGCTCACAAAATATCTGAAATCATAGAGAAGAAAATTCAAGAAAACATTCCAGAGATAGAGCACGCAACAATCCACTTAGAGCCATTTCTTACAGTACCGGAAAAATTCAATATTCAAGACAAAGTAACTGAGGAAAAAATAAAGACAATACTTGAGAAATATTCAGAAATTAAAAAAATAGGGCGTATTGTGTCACTGAATTTTGAGAATATTCTCAAAATAGATATCGATTGTTCATTTGATAGAAATCTGTCAATCGAAAAAGTTCATGATTTGACTTCAGAAATTGAGCATATTATCAGGGAAGAAATCAAAAATGCTGTAATTACAATACATCCAGAACCAGATTAGAATAAAGGATTTCAATACTTCAATTTGAGGTATAATTCTCTACTTTTTTACTTCCAAGTTCAGTGAGAAATAGATTTCCATCATTGTCCTTTTTAGCTAGATTATGTTCTAGAATCAATTCATATAATTTTAGGGAGTATTCTATTGTCCATCCTAAAGAGTTTGAAATGTTTGATGGAGTAACTTTACGTCCTTCTTTTACTTCACTTTGAATGTAAGTTAAGATTACTCCAAGATCAATTTCTGATCTTTGTTTTGATAGACGTCTCCATCTGCTAATCAAACCCCTATTTGGAGAAAATACCCAGATTAATCCAAAAACAATTCCAGCTGATGTTGCCATAGAACCAGATATCGACACATCAGATAAAATCGCAAATGCATATCCTATAACAGCACTAATAATTCCCAAAGTAATAGAGAGTAGCATCATACGAGACAATCTGTCTGTGAGCAAATATGCCGCAGATGTTGGCACAATAAAAAACGCAATTACCAAAATGGCTCCTACAGATTCAAAAGCAACTACTGCTGTTGTTGCCACCATAATCATTAACAGATAATGAATGAGAATTGGTGCTAACCCAACACCTACTGCTAGCGAAGAATCAAAAGTGCTGATTTTAAGTTCCTTGTAAAGGATTGCGATAAAGGAGAGATTTGCAATTGCCAAAATCCCAAGGACCCAAAGAGATTTTGCACCAATGTTAATCTCATCAATGTACAATGTGTCAAATGGTGAAAATTCAATGGAACCATAAAGAACATGTTGTACATCAATGTGAACATCTCCAGCTTGTGTAACCAAAATGACCCCAATTGCAAAAAGGAATGGAAAAATTATGCCTATTGAACTATCCTTTTTTAGTTTACCAGAACGATACAAAAGTTCTACCAATGATACCGTAAGAATTCCAGATAGGATTCCCCCTACAATTACAGGAACTGTTTCCCTTCCCCCTACAACAAATACGGCTATAACTATCCCAAGTAAAACTGCATGACTAATAGCATCAGTCATCATTCCCATCTGTCTTAGCACTAAAAATACTCCAATTGAAGCACAATTTGCTGCAACCAAAATTGCAGTTCCAATAATAATTAGTTCACTTGAGATTTTTTATCAACTCCATTTTTTACTTCGTTAGAAACTGTACTGATTTGATCAAAGTTTTTTTGATATTGTCTTTTCTTTTGAAAATACTGGAAAAGATATCCTTGTTTGGGTGAAAATAATAGTGAAATTCCCAAAATTGTAGTAATAGTAATTACAATAACAGGACCTGTAGACATTCCTTCAGAAGTACTACTAATCATTGAACCGACAATTCCACTTACACCTCCAAAAATTGCTGAAAGAATTATCATGCTCTTCAAACTAGAAGTCCACTGTTTTGCAGCTGCTGCAGGAGCTATAAGCATTGCAACCATTAAAACAACACCAACGGTGTGCAGTCCAATTACAACTGACACCACAATTACGGTTGTTAATAATGCATTAACATACTTTGTTGGAAAACCCAAACTTTGTCCAAAGGAGCTATCAAATGTTGCAATTTTGAATTCTTTAAAGAATATTATCAGAATTGCAAAACATATTGCTGCCAAAATTCCCAGATTAATAACATCAGACTCGATTAATGCAGCGGCTTGTCCAAATAGAAATCTGTCTAAACCACCCTGACTTGCACCTCCAATACTTTGCAAATATGTAAGAAAAACAATACCCAGTCCAAAGAATACTGATAAGGTAATCCCAAGAGCTGCGTCTTGCTTAATTCTTGTAGTACTAGTTATTGCTAATGTCACAATTCCTCCAAACCAAGCAAAAATTGCAGCCCCAAACATCAAAAATAACGAATCTTTTGTGCCTACAAGCAAATATGCAAGTCCAATTCCAGGCAATGCTGCGTGAGATAGAGCATCTCCAAATAGACTCTGTTTTCTTAGAACTGTAAAGCATCCAAGAGCACCACTAGTAATTCCTAAAATTGCTGAACCAAGCGCCACATATCTTAAAGTATAATCTGTAAAAATTCCAATAAACATTGACAGAATTTCTTCAAAAACCATTTTTGTTCATTGACACCTGCTATCTTAGGGAAACTCGTTGTTTTTCTTGATACGTCTTATCCAAATTTTCTTTTGTGAATACTTTTTCAATTGGTCCTGTAGCAATCAGATTTCGGTTAAGCATTACAACCCAATTAAAATATTTGTCAACAGTTTGAAGGTCATGATGAACCATTACAATGGTTTTTCCTTCTTTTCTTAATTTTTCTAGAATTGAAAGAATAGTATTTTCTGTTATTACATCTACTCCGTTTAATGGTTCATCCATCAAGTAAATTTGGGGATCTTGGGCCAAAGCTCTAGCTACAAAAACTCTTTGTTGTTGACCTCCAGACAATTGTCCTATCTGTCTATCAGAATAATCTTCCAATCCTACTTTTTCAAGACATTCTTTTGCAATCTTTCTGGTCTTAGAATTAGGACGGCGTAACCACCCAAGTTTTCCATACAATCCCATCTCAACAACATCTAATGCATCTGTAGGAAAGTCCCAATCTACTGAACCTCTTTGAGGGACATATGCAACTTTGGTTCTCTGTTTAGAATAGGATTTTCCATAAACACTTACTTTTCCAGCAGTTATTGGAACTATGCCCATTACTGTTTTAATCAAAGTTGATTTTCCAGCACCGTTGGGACCTACAATTGCAATCATCTTTCCTTCAGGTAATTTAAGATCAATATTCCATAATGCTGGTTCAGTACGATAAGTAACAGAGAGATTTTTTATCTCAATAGGAGGAATTTTTCCTTCAGTTAAATTATTGGGATTGGATTTATGTTCCATCATTTTAGTGCCTGAACAATTGTGTCAATATTATGTGTAAATGCACCAACATAGGTTCCTTCGCTAGTCCCTTTTTCTCCAATTGCATCTGAGAATAGTTCTCCGCCAATAACAACATCATGACCCTTATCTTGAACCGCTGCCTTTAGAGCCTCTATTGTTGCCGGAGAAATTGAAGTTTCAACAAATAGAGCTTTAATTTTTCTTTTAGAAATTTCATCAGATAAATTCTGAATCTCTCTAATTCCAGCCTCACTGTCAGTGCTCCAACCCTGAATTGCCAATTCTTCAAAACCATAAGTATGACCAAAATATTGGAATGCATCATGTGCAGTTACGAGAACTCTTTGTTCTTTTGAAATAGAGTTAATCTTCTCTAAACTAATCTGATTAAGATCTTCTAATTGTGTTAGATATTCTTCAAGATTTTTTTCATAATGTAGAGAATTTTTAGGATCCTGTTCTTTTAGTCCTGTTGCTACAACCTTTGCTGCTTCCATCCATAATTGTACATCCCACCAGACATGAGGATCAAAATGTCCTTCATTATCTAGACTTAACAGAGATTCAGTTGGAATATTTTCAGAAACTGCCCAAACAGCAGTTCCCTCTCTTCCAATTTTTACAAAAATATCCCCCATCTTTCCTTCCAAGTCAAGACCATTGTAAAATACAATATCTGCATTTTGAAGTTTATTTACATCACTTGCACTTGGTCGATACAAGTGTGGATCTACACCAGGTCCCATTAATCCTGTTACAGAAACATTTTCTCCCCCTATGTTTTCTACCAGATCTGTAATCACATTAGTGGTTGTAGTTACAACTATTTTCTCAGAACCAGAAGGATTTTCAAGATTTTCACGAGTTAATTCATCAGTATTGTTTTCTTGAACAAATACAGTTGATGAGATTCCTACTATAATTGCAACAATCACAATAGAACCAATTAAGATAGATTTCTTCAATTCAGTAAAGAACACTCCCATCAAGGATATTTAAATTTAGCATAAGCTAACTTTTTTAGTCTTATCTAACTTTGTTGCATCAAAGCAATTCTGTGAAACAAAAAATTAGGTTTAAACTAAAGAAAATCAGTCACAAATCGTGCAAAAAACAGGAATTGGATTAGTGATTTCAGGAGCTTTGATCGTTATCGGATTAATGTTACTAGTAGTAGGAAATCAGTTCATTTTAGAAGGAGTTAGTCAGGGAAGTGGGACAATCACTTCTACTCAACCATTAACTATAGAAAGTGATTTTGACATTGAAGAGACATCCATAGGAGTTATTGCTGTTCAGGTAATGCAATTCAAAGGCAATACATTTTCAGCTAAAGTTTTTGATCCAACAGATATTGAAATTATTACAACAATTTTGCAAGAAGAGACAACTGAAGAGCATTTTGAGATTAGAGAATCTGGTACTTACAAACTAGTGATTGATAGTAACGAGTCTGAAGAAGTTCAAGTATTTGGAGCCATTGGTCCAATTCCTGATGCAGGAAAGAAATCATTAGGATTTATCTCAATGTACATAGTGGTTGCTGGAATGATCGGACTAGTAGCTGTGGGAATCTATGGAATCAAAAAGAGAAAAAGATCAGTTTAGGTAACTATCCATCTTTTCAAGACCATCAATTGCACCATCAAAATTTTCACCATTTTCAACTACAGAAGTTAGTTTCTCAGAATTTGCAGTAAGAAAGCATTTTCCATCTTTGTCTGTTTTATGAATAAATTCATGATCTATCAAATAAGATAATCTTTCAAGAACTTCAGATTCTGAAACAGAAGTTTGTTGGGCCAAAAATGAGCATTCTTTACCACCATCTTCTAATTCAGCCAAAATTGCAGATGTGATGGGATCAAACATGCAATCTACAACTTTTTCTCGATCAAATGTATCACTCATTTTTTTGATTAGGGAATTTGGAAATTTATAACTTTTTGAGAGCCAATAATATAATTAAGAAAAAGAACCAGAATCAGGCATGCAGAAACTATGTAGTCAAGATCCATCAGGCAAGGGAGAGCACTGCTTTAGCATAGATATTGACCCTCAGAGAGGAATCAAAAAATGCTGTTATTGTAACCAATGGAACGTTCAAGGCAACGATTGGACGTCTGATGAGGACTTTAGATGAATATCTACCGAAATTGACGCCTAGCATGGTTTTTATCGGGGTTTCTTTGAATTTTGGAATACTTGAGTAGCCAAGAATATAGACACATTGTAAGAATTGTGGGAAACGACATCCCAGGAGAGAAGAAGATGCTCATAGGATTAACCCAGATTAAAGGAATTGGATATAATTTTGCCACAGCAATTTTAGACACTTTGAAAATTAACACAAATTCGAACATCGGAAATCTTTCTGATAGTGATGTTCAAGCAATTGAGAAATTAATTACAGATCCAGTTGCATCAAATTTCCCTACATGGTTTCTTAACAGAAGAAAAGACATTGAAACCGGTGCTAATTTGCATTTGTTAACATCAGACATTCCATTTACATTAAGAAATGATATTGAAAGAGAAAGAGTCACTGCAAGTTGGAGAGGTTATCGTCATCTTAGTGGTCTAAAAGTTAGAGGACAAAGAACAAGAACTTCTGGAAGAAAAGGCGGAGCAGTTGGCGTAGCTAAAGGCGGAATGGCAGCTCCAGTTAAGAAAGGCGATGCAGGTGCTCCACCAGCAGCAGCTCCAGCAGCAGAAGCAGCTCCAGCAGCAGAAGCAGCTCCGGCAGCAGAAGCAGCTCCAGCAGCAGAGGAGAAAAAAGAATAGGTGTTTTGAATGGGAGATCCAAAATATCCACGTAGAGTTTGGAGAAAACCAAAGAGACCTCTCAATTATGATTTGAAAATGGAAGAGTTGAAAACTCTTGGTACATTTGGATTAAGAACTAAAAGAGAATTGTGGAAAGCACATACAGAATTATCTCGTGTAAGACACCAAGCAAGATCATTACTTGCAGTAAGACAAAAAGTAAGAGATGAAAAAGAACCAATCTTAATGAAATCACTTGCAAGAGTTGGTCTTGTAAGCAATGATGCAACTTTGGATGATGTATTGAATCTAAATGTTTACGATTTACTTTCACGTAGATTGCAAACCATTGTTACAAAGAAGTTAGGATTCAAGACACCTTATCAAGCAAGACAAGCAATCATTCATGGTCACATTATGATTGGAGATAGAAAAGTAGACATTCCATCATACACTGTTACTGTGGAAGAAGAAGACGGAGTTCATTTTTCTCCTGAATCAAAAATTCCTGAAATGCTAGAGAAGACAAAATCAGAGCCACAGCCAACAGAGGCTCCTGCTGAAGCAGAAGGTGAAACCGAAGCAGAATCACCAACAGAGGCTCCTGCTGAAGCAGTTGAGGCACCAGCAGAAGAAGCAGCAGCCCCAAAAGATGAAACTTCTTCAACAGAAGAATAGAATAATTAGGCTTATCAGTAAATAACCCCAAATTTTCATAGAAGCATCATGTGTTCAATTATCGGATATTATGGAAATGAAATTGCAGCACCCATTCTAGTTAAGGGATTAAAGAGAATGGAGTATCGAGGATACGACAGTGTAGGAGTAGCAACAGAATCTGAGAATCAAATTGAACTCAAAAAAGGTACTGGAAAAGTAAGTGAAGTCAACTCTAAAGTTCAACTAGACACCCTACCTGGCAAAGTAGGAATTGGCCATACAAGATGGGCAACTCATGGAAAAGTAACTGATGCAAATGCGCATCCACATCCAAGTAATTCTGGCAAGATTGCCATAGTACATAATGGAATTATTGAAAATTTTGAAGAATTAAAGAGTCAATTAGAAAATGAAGGATATTCTTTCAAAAGTGAAACAGATAGCGAAATAATTGCAAATCTACTTCAGAAAAACTATGAGCAAACAAACGATGTTAAAGAAACAATTCTAAAAACAGTTTCACAAATCAAAGGACACTATGCCTTTGTTGCAATGTTTGAAGATGGACAATTAGCAGCTGCAAGATTTCATGAACCATTAATAATTGGAGTAGGACAAGATGATTTCTTTTTGTCAAGTGATGTTTTAGGATTCATCGAATATACTGATGATGCAATTTACATGGAGAATGGAACTTTTGTTCTTTTAGACAAAAATAAATTCCAAATTTTTAATTTTGAGGGAGAACACATCGGATATGGAATTACCAAAGTTTCAAAAGAGTTTGGTGATGCATACAAAGGAGATTATGCTCATTTTACATTAAAAGAAATTTACGAGCAACCTGAAACAATTCTAAAGGCAGGAGAAAAAACTTTTGATGCAATTGAAAATACTGCAGATTACATTAGACATGCAAAAAATATCTACATTACAGGAAGCGGAACAAGTTACAATTCAGCACTTATTGCAAAGCAGATTTTATCAAAATATGTAAAAATCAAGGCTGAACCAATCATGTCCAGCGAACTTCAGTTCAATCCTGAGACTATAGAAGAAAATTCAATCCTCATTGCAATTTCTCAAAGCGGAGAAAGTGCAGATGTTTTAGAGGCAATAAAGATTGCAAAAAAGGCAAATTGTAAAATTATTGGAATTGTAAATTTGTTAACATCTTCACTTGCACGTGAAGCAGACGTTGTAATTGGATTGAATTGTGGTCCAGAGATAGGAGTTGCTGCAACAAAAAGTTTCACTGCACAACTTGTAATCCTCTACAAGATTGTTCAGAGATTAAGCAATAATGAAATTACAATTAATTTTGATGAATTCTCAGAATCAGTTTCAAAAACATTGGATAATCCTTCCAATATCAAAGAGATAGGAAAAGAACTCAAAGATATTTCAGACATTTACATTCTAGGAAGGGGAATTAACTATCCAATTGCAACAGAATCAGCCCTTAAACTTAAAGAACTAACATACATTCACGCAGAAGGAATCCCCGGAGGGGAATTAAAACACGGACCACTTGCTTTAATGGATTCTAATGTGTTTGTGATAATTCTTAATCCAAATGATTCAACTTATTCAGACACTCTAACTAGTGCAAGAGAAATCAAAGCACGGGGTGCAAAGATTATTGGAGTATCAGATGTAAAAAGTGACGTCTATGATTACTGGATTGAGATTCCAAAAGTTAGCGAAGTGTTGTATCCCATATCAGAGATAGTTCCAATTCAATTGCTGACATACTATGCAGCATTGGAGAAAAATACAGATCCTGACTATCCAAGGAATTTAGCAAAATCAGTTACTGTGAAGTAGAAAGTCTGTGATACTCTTTTTCAGTCATCTCTAAGAATTTTGAAGAGTCATATCCTGATTTGAGCATTGAGGAAATAATACAGCCACCTGCACCAACTCCCTCTTTTGCAAAACCTTCAGAGAATGCCTTTAGACCTGGAAATTGAGAGTTTTTCATGCCTGGATCTACTGAGATAGCTGGAATATCAGCGATTTTTTCAACTAAACTATTGAAGTTAGCACTCTGATCATTTGTAATGTATGTAGTTGTTCCAATTGCAGCATTTTCTTCATTAAATCCAATCTTTGATGCAAATGCCAAAACTGCTGTCATTTGAGTTCCTCCTGCTAACATTACTTTAGAAACTGCAGATGCAGAACTCAGCATTCCTGCAACAAAAGGAATCATAGGATCACCAATTTTTGCAACAATACTGTAAGGATGATCTGAATCAATTCTTTCTAGTGCAGAAGATACGATTTGATTTTTTAATTCAACTGGATTATTTGGAATACTTGAACTAACCTTTGCATCAAATCCTAATCCTCTTAGAGTAGATAATGCAGTAGTTGTTCCACCAGGAATACTTTCACCAATAATTAGACAATCAGTTAATGATGCTAAATTCCTTCCAACAATTCTTCCATAATCAACTGCATGAGAAACTATTGAATCAGTCATTGCATCTTGTTCTGAAATATTTTTTCCAGAGGGCAATCCTGTTTCAATGAATGGTAATTGAGGTACAACTTTGCTTCCAGCATTAATTGTAAGATGAGAAATGCTTGATGACTCTAGTGCAGTTTTTGTTAAAACTCCAGGTGTTGGTTTTCCATCAGGAGTCATTGGAATTTTATCAATTGATTTACAATAACCGTAGTGAAGATATTCAGCATCAGCTGGTGGAGTAAATTTTATGGAGTTCTTATCGGCTCCTGCAAAAGTGATTCCCGGAACTTCACAAGTTTCAGTATAGGAGATAACAAATGAGAAGAGAAATCTCCCATTTTTGATAGATTCTAGGAAATTTTGAGCCTGTTCTATGTTTCCAGACAGTTCAAAATTATCCAAAAGATCACTGTCCCATCATTTCAACAAATTGTTGTTCGGTTCTCTTTTGCATTACCATGTTAGTGATTTTTTCTTGTCCCAATGTGGATGTCTCTTTATGACCATAATTGTGGCCTGGATACATTACTAGATTATCATCTAACGAGTATAGAATATCAAAAAGACTATGATAGAGCTCATTTGCACTTCCACCAGGCAAATCTACTCTTCCACAACTTCCAACAAACAATGTATCGCCTGAGAAAATTTTTCCATCACCTATCAAACAGATGCCATCTTTTGAATGTCCAGGAGTATGAAGAACTTGGAGTTTTGAATTTCCAAATTCAATAAAGTCACCGTCTTTTACAGAAATGTCATGTTGTAGTTCTGATGATTCATACTGTATAATTGGTGCCTTTGTTGATTCAGCCATTGCTTCATTTCCCAAAGTATGGTCATAATGATGATGAGTGTTTACGATGTACTTTATTTTTAGATCATTTCTTTTGATTACAAGTTCTATCTCTATTAGATCCCATGAAGGATCAATCAGTAATGCTTCGCTGGTATCTTCATCCTCTACAATATAGGTAAAGTTCTGCATATTTCCAACTTGAATCTGATGGACTTTCATAGAATTCCCTCTTCAGCTTCAGGAGGAATGCCAATCTTTTCAGCAAATAGTTCACCTGTCAAGTCTTTTCTTTTTGGAATTCCCTCTTTCATTTTATGAAATGTGACTGTCATGTCACATTTTGTATAGATATTTGCAGTTTCGCCAGTCTGAGGATCCAGACCCGATGGAACATCTACTGCAAATTTGTAGCAATCAGTTTGATTGATGTAGTTGATTGCTGAAGCATATGGCTCTCTGATTTCATCTGTAATACCTGTGCCTAGAATTCCATCAACTATCACATCAGGCTTGAAATCAAAATCAACTGAACCTCCTGTCATCAGTTTTACTGAGGGCATCTTTTTCAAAATAGACCAGTTCCAGTTGCTTTCTTCGGTTTTGATATTTTCAGGATTTCCTAATAACATCACGATTACTTTAGCGCCATAACCAGCAAGATGTCTTGCCATAACTAATCCATCACCACCATTGTTACCCATCCCAACAAAAATTAGAATATTTTTTGATTCTACATTTCCTAATTTTTCAACTAATCTTTTTACTGCAGCAGCTCCTGCATTTTCCATCATGAATTTTTTTAAAAATCCCATATCATGACCTTTGTTTTCAATATTGTACATTTGATCAACTGTAATTTCCATGATCTATGTGGAAATTATATCCAAAATAAGAGCTTTGACACTAGGCTTATCGTTTAGATCTTGCCTTTGTTCTCAGAAGAGAACTGCAGCATGGACATCTAACACCATCAACTGTCATGAATATGCCACATAAGGAGCATCTTTTTTGGCCATACCCATATTTTGAACCATTTGGAATTTTTTCGCCTTTAAAATCATCACAAAATCCTTTACATACAAACCCCATTATCAAATTCCACCTCCAAAAGATTGATGGCAACATGGACATGTAGAATATTTTGAGATTAATTCCAAGTTGCATACATTACAGAATTTCTTAAAGGTATCATTTTGTTGTGATCGATATTTTGAGCTTGCATCATAGTACGCACATATACTTCTACATTGATATTCACTCATTTTATTCATCCACTCCAAAAAATGAGCCACAGTCCTTGCAGAATATGCCCTTGTTTTGTATTTTTACAGCAATATTTCCACAGTTAATACAAATCCTAACTGCTTTGTTTACAGTTTTTTTGTTTGATTCGAATTGGCTTTCTTGTATTTGCATACTACTATTAGGAATGATTCCTAATTAAATGTTATTATTAATTAGGAATAATTCCTAATAAGGAATAAATATTATATAGGATTACTAGTGAATAGTATCATGCAGCAACTAGAACAGATCGTTTCCTCATTGAGAGATGAAGGTTTTAGAATTACGCCTCAAAGAATCGCTATTGTTGATTATCTTCTAAAGACTGAAGATCATCCTAGTGCTGAATTAATTCACAAGGTTGTACGAAGAAGATACCCAATGGTTAGTTTATCGACAGTTTACAAGACATTAGATCTGCTCAGAGAAAAGAAACTTGTCAGCGAGATAGAAGTTGAAGGAGAAGCAAGATTTGATGCACATACTGATGCGCACATAAATTTAGTTTGTATGAAATGCGGCAAAATTGAGGACTTGGACGAAGAATCTCTAAAAGATATTCAAATCAAGGCTGCAAAAAAATCAAAATATCTAATTTTAAAGGGTAATTTTGAGTTGTATGGTTATTGCAGTAGCTGCAAGGCAAAAATGAAATAGATTTATCATATTCTCAAGAATTTAGCAAACGGCTTTATCCTAGTTTTTTTGAAAGCAGTTATGGCATTAAAAAATGTAAAACCATCACTTAACAAAATTGCAAAATCTTTAGGCGAAGTTCAAGATGCAAGAGAGTTTTTACTAAAAAACACTAGAGAAATAATTGTACTATGTAGCAGATCAATTATTGCAGTTCACAAAGGAGACATCAAAACTGGAAAAGAAAATGCCAAGAAAGCAGAAACCCTGTTAAAAAAATACAAGAAAAAAGCAACAGGAGATTTGAGACGATACCTCATAACACCAGAACAAGAATTTGTTGAAGCTGTATGTTTGATAGCTGTTGTTGAGAAAAAAGATATTCCTTCTGACAAAAAGTTGGGAGTTATGCCAGAATCATATGTTTTAGGATTACTAGATTGCATTGGAGAATTGAAGAGAATGGTGTTTGATAAAATTAGAATTGGTCAAATTGAAGAAGCAACTAGAATTTTTGAAGTAATGGAGAATCTGTATTTGCATCTTTACACATTTTCGATGTATGATAAAGTAGTAAAAGAGGCCAGAAGAAAAATCGATGTTAATAGAATTCTAGTTGATGATGTGAGATCTGCAATAACTGAAGAAAAGAGAAGAACTGACTTGATCAAAACTTTACAGAGTTTAAAGAAATAATTTTTAAAATTATGAATGCGGGCGATGGGATTTGAACCCACGAACTCCTGAGAGACTAGCCCCTCAAGCTAGCGCCTTTGGCCAGGCTGGGCGACGCCCGCATCAGAATTTTCTTGCATGGTTTTTATAATCCTTGATTACTTTTTCGTTCGTATGTTAATTCCTGTTAGGTGTTTTAGTTGTGGAAAACTAATTGCTGATAAATATGACGATTATCAAAATAAAATCAAAGCTGGAGAAGAGCCAGATAAAGTTCTAGATTCCTTAGGATTTGACATGTATTGTTGTAGAAGAATGCTTTTGACAACCGTTGAAACCATTCAGCAAGTAATTCCATTCTACGAAGCAATGCAGAGAAGAAAGCAAGAAGTTCAATCTGAGTTAGAGTAACTTGGCAAAGATTACTTCAATTGCTGGACGTATTCTATACAATAGCAGAGGAAGCAAGACCGTAGAAGTTGACGTTGAATCTGATGGTGGATTTTTAGGCAGAGTTTGTGCTCCTTCAGGTGCAAGTGTAGGAAAATACGAAGCAGTTAGTTTTCCAAATGGAAAGCCTGAAGAGAGTTTAAAAGTTCTAAAAGAAAATTCTCAAAAATTTATCGGTTTAGAGTCATCAGATCTTAAAGGAATTCACGATACTCTAAAGAGCTTGGATAATTCTGATAATTATTCAAACGTTGGAGGAGCATTAGCTTTTGCAGTTACAATTGCATCAATGGAATCGGTAGCAAAAGCATCAAACCAACCACTGTTTCAAACATTATCATCAGAATCATCATTCAAATTTCCATTTCCATTAGGAAATATTTTGGGAGGAGGTGCACATGCAGGGCCTGGAACTCCAGACATTCAAGAAATTTTGATTTGTGCAACAGGCTCAAAAACAATTGAAGATGCGATTGAAACCAATTTGGCAGTTCACAAAGAATTGAAAAAAGTTTTGCTAAAAGAAGATCCTAACTTTACAAATGGAAGAGGAGACGAAGGTGGATGGGCACCAAAATTAAAGAATCAAGAAGCTTTGGAAGTTTCTGCAAAAGCTTGTGAGAATTTAGGATTCACTTTAGGAAAAGAAGTTTCATTGGGAGTAGACTTTGCATCATCAACACAATGGAATGAAGAAAAACAAAAGTACATTTATGATAGAGCTGGATTTGAAAATTCCACTGGTGAGCAAATAGATTTTGCAGCTGATATTATTGAGAAATTCAAATTAATCTATGCAGAAGATGCCGTACATGAAGAAGCATTTTCAGACATGGCAGAATTAACTGCTAAATTCCCAAATACCCTTGTCACAGGTGATGACTTGACAGTTACAAACAAAAACATACTTGCCAAAGCAATTGAATCAAAATCTTGCAATGCTTCAATTCTAAAAGTAAACCAAGCAGGTAGCCTTTATGATGCAATGGAATTTGCCAATCTTGCAAATCAAAATAACATTAGATTAATCACATCGCATAGATCGGGAGAATCAACAGATTCACAGATTTCCCATATTGGTCTTGCAACAAAGTCAAAAATGCTCAAAGTTGGCGTAGTTGGCGGCGAAAGAGTAGCAAAACTCAACGAATTATTACGCCTATCAGAGCATGATTTAATACGCGGTATGGCAGAGATTTAAAATCGCTATGAGCCAGCAAACAGAAACAACAGACATCAAAAAGAAGATCCTCTCTACAGGAATTAGAGTAGGTACTCAAGTAAAGACCAA
>JANQNM010000106.1 GCA_028279625.1 Candidatus Nitrosopumilus sp.
TGTTAACCCAATTCTTTGTGGCGCATACCACGGTTCATCTAATCCTAAAACTTCAATTCTTTGATCAATTTGACTTTGAATAAATCCTTCAAATTCTTCTACTGATGAAAAACTTTCTGCAATGGCTGGATTTTCTGTAATTTCACTTCTTACTTGAAACACAATACCTTGTTTGAGAATTGTATCCATATTGGAACCTACTAGTGAAATTGTGATCAAAAGTGTGATCATTAAAACTCCAAACATAGTCGCTAATCTTGTTGCAACATATCTTTTCAAACCCAATACTCCAAGTTGAGAAAATTAGTTTATAATAATTACAAGATGTTTTTGGTTGAGTTCTTAGCCAAATCAGACGAGAGTGAAACGAATTCTAGGCGCAATTCAGGCAGAAAAGCATGTCTCTCGTCTAAATTTGATATGAACACAAATCTATTAAGTATTTATGAACATATGAGTGATTTTTGTGTGAAAAATTCTAATTTTGGTAATATGTAAGGTATTCATGGCAAAAAAGAACTCGTTTGATCCGGATAAGCTAGTTTTAACCAAACCTGAAATTCTTGAATTTTGTGATAGAGTCTTAGCAAAATGGAACAAAAATCCCTCAAAGAACACAAACAATATTCTTGCAATGAATGCTGTAAAAACAAGTATTGTTTGGACTGATGATGAATCCCTGAAAGCTATATGGGGTGAAATTTTAGCATGGACATTTGAACTTCTATATGAAAATGCTATGGCTCAGGATGATGAATCATGGGGAAACGTAATGAAAAAATTAAAAAATAAAAAATGAATATGGTTTACAAGCATTATGAGTGCAAATACCATTAGAAAAGCAAAGAAGCTTGTTGAAAGTGGAGGAGTTGTACAAATTGAAGATGATTTATTTCAAATAAAATCCTCTTCAGATCCTAACAAATCTTATTTTGTTACTTCTGATACTTGTGAATGCCCTGGCTTCAAAAATTTCTACAAATTTCATCACGGAAAAGGTCTTAAAGCAAATTGCTCTCATCTAGAAGCAATCCGTATTTTCAAAAAAGAAAATCCCTGATTATTTGAGATTTTTTACATCTACTTTTCCAACAAATGCTTTATTATTTTTAATTATGATAGGACGTAAAATTAATCCTGGATATTTTATCATTAATTTAATGATTTGAGAATCTGTTTTTTTCGAGTTTTCTAAATCTAATTCTTTGAACATTTTGTCTCTTTTTCTAAGTAATTCTGCAGGCTTTTTTCCTGTCATCTTGATAATTTTTTTTAATTCTGTTTCTGAAAATGGTTCCTTGAAAAAATCCCTTTTTTCAATGTCTGTCTTCATCCTTTCAATTTCTGAGATGGTTTTCTTACATGTAATGCATGAGGGTTTGTGGTATACTTTCATGGTATTTGTGCCTAATTATGCTTAAAAATTGTTTAGAATAATAAAAAATGCTGTTATGCACAGCAAATTGATTTTTTGAAATCATCAGAATTTCTTTCAAAATTACATTCTTTACATACTTGCCAACTTCTATTCTTTAGAAATGAAAGTGTTGGTTCATAAGAAACAGAATACATTTTTCCTCCACAAGATGGACAGGGTAATGGAATATCTATTTTCATCATTTTGAATTATTGATTTTTGAATATAAGATGAACGTAGAATTTATCAATTGTTCATTAATTTTCTAATTCTTCACTAGATGATTCTTCTTCTGTTTGTTTCTCAACATATTGTTGGTTGAATTCTTCAAGTGCTTCCTTTGGTATGGAAATCATTTCTAAGAATGCTTTTTGTGCTTCTTCATAAATTCCACCATTTTCAAGAATTTCAGTTCGGAGGTTTTGTGCTTCTTCAAACGTACTCTTTGTAAAATTTAGTTGGTTTATCACCATGTCTCTGATTTCTGGCCTTAAACTATTGATATAATATTCATATTTGATCCCATCATATACTCCTGCGCCTATCTCTCTTTCTTCTAACTTCTGTTTTTGTAACTCCTCTGCAATCTTTCTTTGTTCATCAATACGAATTTGTTCTAAATCTGGCTTATTGGCTTCTTTATTCTCTAAGATTAATTGTTGCAACAAACCATGATAATATTTGAATAATGTTTGTCCAATGGGGTCTTTTTCAAAATCACTTTCTTTTGCACTAAGATATTTTCTTGCTTGTTCTGTTGATAGTTGCTGTTGTAATAATGAAACTTGTGATGCTTCTCCTTTTACTTGAAATTGTGTACTGGTAAGTCCTGTCATTCCATACCATGAAGCAATTACATTAACAGTGTACATTCCAGGAACTCTTTCAAAGTCTTTGAATTCTGCCTTGAAAACTCCCCAAGGGTCAGTAAATGCTTTTGTTGTATCTGCTCCTGTTCTGACAAGAACTTCTGCACCTCTTATTGGCTTGTATGAATGATCAACTACTTTACCTGTGATAACTAGGGTTTCTCCAGAGTAAATGGCCCCCTTTTCTACATTCAAATCAATAACAAGTTCCCATAATTCTGCATTTGAGGCTGGAATCAATGAAAATAACATCAAAAATGAAACTAATCCTACTCCAATTACTTTGAACATGAGTTACTTTTTGATTTTTGAAGTTAAGACAAAGTATGAATAAAAATTAGCAATTCTTCAATTTTATTTGAGTAATTTGGCAATTCTAGGCTCATAATTTGTGCCCAACTAATTCTTAAACCCCTGATTACATCATATCTTAAGTCATGGATTTAGAGAAATTTCGTAATGACGTTTATGAAATGACAGATAAATTGTCCAAAAATCTCAAAGACAAAGATTTACCCAAACTGAATTTTGTTCGTCAACAATTAATTGAAATGTATCAAAAAAATCTAGTTAAAATTAATCATTCAGTTTTGGAATTAATCTGTGCAAGTACTTTGATTGCACGTGGTTATTCTGTAGAAGTTGAAAAAAATGTTTCAGATATTCTAGTATGTGATATTTTTGCAAAGAAAGGCGATGGAAATACTATCATAGAAATTGAAACTGGATTTACTCCTCCTGAGCATGCAATGGATACTGTGGATTATTATGCTGCAAGAATTATGAGCAAGATTGCAAGATATAGTCAACATTGCTCAAAATTTTCATTAGCAACACCTGTGATTGGGATTTTGCCACTTTCAAAAATTTTCTTACTTCCACCAAATGCAAGATCTGAAGAAGATGTAAAAAAGATTAAAGAATTATGTGATCGATACTACAAAAATCCTCCAATTAATTATGATGATATTCTAAATGCACATTTACATTCTATTTTTCTAATAAATATCGATAAAGGCTTTGCAAAAGAACTTGATCCGCAAGGATATTTTGATTTAACCCATGGACTATTGGGAAGAAGTGAGGTAACTTACTAGTTGCTTGAGAAAAAAAATTCAAATTCATCTATTTCTATTGTATTATAGATGATTTGTGCAGCATGTGAAATGAGAAAACATTTTGAATGTATAGATTGCATGAATAATCATAAAACTCATCTGTGTTCATGTGATTGTCATGATGAAAACACTAAACCTCATCCTATTGGAAAATTTCACTGATTCTAATTTTTGAATTTTCTTTCTATCTCTTGAGCCATCATTTCCAATCTACTTGTATCTCCAAATTTTCTGTATGTCAATTTTTCAAGAGTTTTGATTATGCTTATTGCTGCTCTATATTGAGGAATTTCAGGTTCGTTTAATTCTCCATACATTCCAATACCTTGAATTGCATTTTTCTTGGCAAATCCTAGAATTAATCCATTAAATCCAGTAATGATTGATTTTTGAGGGGTAGTTTCAATATCGAGCCCTTCCATTTGTTTTGTGATTTCTCTAGACGTAGTTGTGATGTATGTTTTTGGAGATTTTTCTAAAATTTCATTCGTGTGGAATCCTCCTAGAGTGTAAATGAATTTAGCTGAATATTTTTTGGCAACATCAATTACATCTTGACATAGAGCATTTAGTTCATTATTGCTTTGAGGTTGGCCTTTTCCTCCCCCAAACACAATCAAATCGTCAGTGAATTTGTATTCCCAACTCTCATCTGGAAGTTCAATGTATCCTCCTTTATCTACAACATAAGTTGGAAATGGTGTTTTTGCAATTCTGAAAGTTTTTGTCTTTAATGACTCATTAATGAAATTAACAACAATACTCCCAACATTTCCCATATCTTGCATGGCTGCAATTATTATTGGTTTTTCAACGTTAGGCTCTTCACTCTGTGTAAAATCCACGATTATTTTGATATCTAATTTAGTTTAAACATATGCCTAGTCAAAAAGGATTTTTTCCAAATACTAATGATACTATCATATTTTAACTCTTAGAGATTTTTGGTTAATTTTTGAATGATCGTCAAAAACATGAAGATTCATAAGGCAAAAAAACATTCTATCGACAAATTATGGAAACATCCATGGAAACGATTGGCACATTAGAGTATGTGCTTGATAAATACTCCAAAATATGGAGCTGGAAAATCACTGGTGATCGTGCAGTAAGTATGATTTCACGATTAGTTCCAGAGGCTTGGTATGGTGAAAATGTCAATGAAGTAATTATTCCTGATAGTACTGAAAGCGTAAAACAGATCAAGTTAATCATGGATAGATACCCTCTTGATATTTTGTCAAAATCTGCATGGCAGAGAAAAATTGTCAAAACCTTTGCTCCAAAACCTACTTTGCCTCCTGTAAAGCATAAACTAAAGCGTGCTAAAACAGGAGAACAATTTCGTGGCAAACTTTTGAACTTTCAAAAAGAAGGCTTGGATTTCTTAATCAAATCTTCTGGAAATGCATTATTAGCAGATGAAATGGGACTTGGAAAGACAGTTCAGACATTGTCTTATGTTGCTACTGAAAAACAGACTTTTCCAGTATTAGTTGTTGCACCATTGGTAACTCTAAATAATTGGGAAAGAGAAATTTCAAAATTCTTAAAGAAAAAAAGCAGAAATGGCAGGATTGTTGAATCTGATTCTCCTAGTGTAACAATTATTCGAACTGGTAAAAAACAAGAATTACCAAAAACTGATATCTATGTAATTAATTACGAATTACTTTTCAAAAGATATGATGATTTAACAAAGGTTGGAATTAGAACTATTGTTTGTGATGAGGTACATAACCTAAGATCTAAAACCACTCAGAAATACAAAGCGGTAAAAAAACTGGGAGGTCTGTCTTCTGTGTTGTATAGAATTGGACTTTCAGGAACTCCAATTTACAATAGAGGCTCAGAAATTTGGCCAATTATAGATATTATCAAACCAGGATTATTGGGAAGTTTCAAAGAATTCTGTGAGTATTTTTGTTATGTAAATGAAAAAGGCAAGGCAATTGTATTAGAGAACAAACGAGCTTCTCTTCGAAATGAATTACAAAAACATGTAATGCTCAGAAGAAAAAAATCTGACGTATTAAAGGAACTAAAAGACAAAGTACGCTATAAGGAAGTCATTGCTTCAGATACTGATTACTATATTGAGGAATTAGACAAAATTTGGAAAAAACTTGAGGAAGAACAAAAAGATGCAGAAAATGAATTTTCAAAATCTGCGTCTTATCAGAGAGCAATTCAGAGTGAAAGACAAATTGCTGGTGTTGCAAAACTTCCTCATGTCATAAATTTTGTTAAAAACATTATGGAGATTGAAGAAAGTGTAGTTGTCTTTTGTCATCATAAAATTATTCATAAATTACTTCATGAGAGTCTACAGGAATTCTCCCCTGTTTCAATTATTGGTGGCCAGTCTGATTCCTTAAGACAAGATCAAATTGATAGATTCCAAAAAGGAGAATCAAAATTGATGATAGCAGGAATTAGGGCTGGAAATGTTGGAATTAATTTAACTAAAGCAAAATATGTAATTTTTGCCGAGCTTGACTGGAGTCCTGCAATACATAGACAAGCTGAAGATAGATTACATAGAATTGGCCAAAAAAATACGGTTTTTGCTTATTACCTAATTGGCAATGGAACTTTGGATGATCATGTTGCAAATATCTTAGTAGACAAAAGTTATGAAATTGATGAAATCATGGATGAATCAACTGAAAACTATGAAAACAAAAACAAGGCAGAATTAATTTTGGCTCAGATCCAAGATAAAATACGCTCAAAATAAAATCAAATTTGCAATTTTTCTTTTAGTTTTGAGATTTTTTCTATGATGCTTTCTTTTTTTGATAATTCTATTGAAGAGTCCTGAATTTCTTTTCTAATTTCATCTATCAAACTCAAAATCTCAATTTCTGATTTTGGCTTATCGAAATTTGTTTTTTCAAATCCTTCTGTCTCTGTTTTATCAATCTCTTCAATTCCTTCTGGTAAAATTTCATAAATTTTGATGATCTTTTCATCTTGTCTTTGTGGTGACATTAAAACAAATTGGTTTTTTCTTAGTTTTTCTATCTCTTCAAATACTTTATCTTCTGCAATTTTTAAAATTTCTGTAATTTGTTCTAGACTACATGATTTGATTTGAAGAAGACGTAAAATTTTTGCCCATGTTGGAATGTTATTACTCCATAAAATCTCTCTTGCCATTTGTGTAATTGAAAAAGAACCATCATTATTTAGAGAAATCATTTTCCTGTCTTTTAATGAGGCCAAGGAATCTAGAAGTTTTCCAACACCTAATCTCTTCAAATCTGAATTCTCTAAGTGATTTTCATTAAAAGTACCATTTTCTTTTATTGCAAGATGTAGAATCTCCAAGTCAATAGTGCCTAGTTTTCTCATATTTTCAAATATTTTTGAATATTTATCATTCTTTCTTCTTTAAAATTTCTTCATGTATTTTTTCTAATGATTTTTCTAATAATATTAGATTGGGAAGATTATTTTCTACCCATTTTTGATATTCCTTAATTGAACCAATTTTGAATTCTGGAAAGAGAATTCTATTTGCAACAAACCACATTTCTCTATATGCAAAAATTATTTTTCCTATTAACAATCCATTTTTATTTAGAAAAATCTCCATCATGTCTTTCATCTGTTTTTCAAATTCTGAATATTCACTTATTATTCTGTCAAAATCTCTGTTTTTCAAAATTTGATATCTTGTAAAAACAAGATTGCTGATATTTCTCATATGTCTGATCTTTTTTTCATATTCTTCCAAGAATTTTTCTGCCCAAATTCTAGATTCAAATTGATCTGAAAAATTGATTTTTTGAGACAATTTGATTTCATTAATCACTTGAGAGTTAATTTCTAGATGCCATTTGATGAACTCATCAAGCTCATTTAACTGCGTAATATTATCACAAATCTTTGAAAATAATGACATTGTTTGAGACTCGTTTGAAAACATCAATGAAATGTTGGGATGGACCATGCGTTGAATAACGTACATTTACATAAAAACTTGAATTTGTTGTTTGAAAATTATTATTGAGGTTTTCAAAAATATGATTTATGGTTCATTATGAATTACCCCGATTGCCTTATGGTTATGATGAGCTAGAACCATTCATTGATACTCAAACTATGAAAATCCATCACCAAAAACATCATCAAGCATATACTGATGGATTGAATAAAACAATTGAAAAAATTGGAGATTGTTCTCATTCTAGACATATTTCTGCAATTTTATCTGATCTGAATTCAGTTCAAGAATCAGGAAGAAATGCAATTAATTTTTTTGGTGGGGGATATGAAAATCATAGGCTATTTTGGGAAACCATGATTCCTAATAGTTCTGGTGTTCCAAAAGGAAATCTATCTAATGCAATTGATGTTTACTATGATAATTTTGAAAATTTTAAAAAAATTTTTTCTGAAACTGCAATTGCAATTCAAGGTAGTGGATGGTGTTGGTTAGTATTCAATCATACATATAATAAAATTGAAATTATTACTACGGAAAATCAAACTAGTCCATTGACTCTCCAAAAAACTCCTTTATTGGGATTAGATGTTTGGGAACATGCATACTATCTAAAATATCAAAACAAAAGACCTGACTATGTTAATGCTTGGTGGAATGTTGTAAATTGGGATTATGTTGAAAATCGCTTTTCTGAACTTTCAGGATAATTTGGACAAATTCTTTTAAACAAAAATTCAATTTTTCTTCTAATGAACAAGAGTCTAAGGTACATTGCAATTTTAGCAATTTTGCCCTTGTTTACAGCAGGAATGGGAACTGATTACTTCACAGATGCAGATGCCATAAAAGGTAAAGGTGTTGGAACCTCAAAGTATGGTTCTGGTACTGACGTTTGTGGATTACAACTGTGTTCTGAAATTCCAGGTGGAAAAGCAGCTTGGATAGCAGAACAGGGTAAAACCACTCCTGTAGCACCAGTTACTGAAGATGATGAGCATGAAGTAAAAGATGCTCACATGAAACATGAAGAACATGAAGAAAAAGTAACTGAGGCTGACTTGGGTTCTGTACTTAGATTATCAAGAGCAAATGTTCCAGCAACAATTCCAATGCATCAAGGATACTATGATGGTGGAGAAGTTTTTTTCATAATCACTGATTCTAGTGATCCTACTCATGCAGATATCATTACACAGAATCAAGGATGGAAAGTTGAACTTGCACCCTTACTCAAAAATGCACCTGATGATGCTCTCTCAAAAACATACATGTTTGTAAATGGTATTGAGGGTGGTGGTGTACACGGATTCCAAGGTGAAGTCTTTACAAGTACTCCTACACAAGAAGACATGTACAGTGCATTAACATCTCATGTTCACGTATCGTGGAATGATGATACAACACCAAGAGTGCTAGATTCTGATGCAATGATTATGGATGCAGCTGATAATGGAGAAATTACATTAACTGAAGTTGATGTTGTTTTGAATATGCCACAAATAATTTGGCCTGAAGGTCAGATGATGGTTAAAGAAGACAAAACTTTGACTGATGAAATGCCATATGGCGGTGGCCAAGTTCTTGATATTGATACAGAAGAGATGACTGTGACTTTCATTGCTCATCGAGGTTGGGGCCCTGATGGTAGAACTATCTATTACATTGTAACAGATGCTACTCCAAATGGTCCTGCTGAAATGATGGGTGTTGTTAGTTCACCAACATCTGCAAGCTTGATTGCAAATTCAGCAGCAGTTGACTTGTTTCAATTCAAAAATGGTTTGAAAGGTTCTGGTCCATTAGGATTCCAAGCAGGAATAGCTGCAGGATCTCCTGGCGATGCAAACTATTCTCCAATGTGGAGAATCTTCATGACAGGATGGGAAAATCCTGAAGATGCAAAACTGTTAGAAACCATTGATGACCTGAATGCATTCAAAGAAGCTGGTCTAATAGATATTGGAATAGCTCGTCCAATGGATAGTGATCATATTGTAAACTGTCCATTCATTGATCCATTCCAATAAGAACTTCTTTTTTCTTATTTTTCTATTAACATTTGTTAATTTTTTTTAAAATTTTTTAACAAATTTTCAGAAAATCAACTACTTGATTTATCTTTGATTATGCGAATATTACATCATGAGTATTGCTGGAATGTACATGTTAAAGGATTATTCTGAAGACAAAATGCATCAGTCCTTAGACATGTTGTATATTGATAGGAAAAATGAATTCCGTGAATTGTCTGAAGTCTTACTTTCAGAAAAGGCGTTAAAAGCAATGCCAAACTGGAAAGAATTTGTTTTAAATTTTAGTTTGGATGTAGAGGAAGCTTTTAAGACTTGGTCTGGTCAAACCGAACTTCTTGTAAGTTCCCCTCAAAAGGCATTAACAATTCTAAGACAATTAGGTCATGAAAAAACTTCAATGAATCAATTAGCTCATCTACTAAACATTTCATACAACTTGTCTTTAGAATTCAAAGAAATCTACAAACGACTGAAATAATCTCTTTTTTTATTTTAGATCTTAATACCTAAATCTACCCACCCATTCATTTAATCATGGACTTTATGCTTGAAGAAGAATTAATTGATCTAATGACATTCTGTCTCCAAAACCCTGATTCTTCTGAGATTCAAGAAAAACATCAAAGAATCACCGAAATTGGCCATGAAATTTTTGCTGATGGAGGCTTTGATGCTTTAGAAAATTTCTTTTTTGTTTTAAAAAATAGAATTACTGAAGAAATAGAAAAAGATCCATCCCCGATGCGTTCGCTATGGAATGGCCTTACTGATGAATGGCAGTATTGATTTCTCTAGTGAGAAGTCTATCCTCTACCGATTCTGAAAATGGCAACATTGCATGTTGGGCATGTACCTTTGATTGCAGGTTTGCCATTTTTCATGGTGTATGGTTTAGCGCCAACGATTTCTCGTTTATCACGACACTTAACACAATATCCTATTGTCATACATGCATTAGGCTCAAGGTTCTATTAGCAAGAACTTGTTGAACTTTTTTCACTAAGAGGCAAACCTCCGATCTTAATTTTTGTGTTCTAGAACAATTTTTTTCGTATCGGACAATTTTTTGACAATACTAGGAACAAATTCATCGAATTTTTTAAATAATTATTAAAATTTGCAAAAAGGAAATTCCAATTTTTTAACTAACACTGATCTGTAACATTACATATTCTGATAATGCTTTGTGATTAACAGGAAATCCTTCCCAAACAAAAATTTCTGCGATGAATTCTCCTGATTCTTTTGGAATCCATGATAGTGATGGACTAAATTTTTGATCTGGTGTTAACTGACCACTTATCCATCCTAATGAAACAACAACTCCTGTTTCATTTTTAATTTGAACTAGATAAATAAAATTCTGAGATTTTACTTGGTGATTTGTTATGTCCACTGAAACCTGAACTTGTTGATCTACATTGATGAGATTACCTAATGAAATTCCAAATGCAGTTTCTAATCTTGGATCATTTATTGTAACTCTTTCTAATTCAGTTAATGCAAAAATTGGAGATACTCCCAAACCTAATACTAATGAAATTCCTAACACCCCAATGCCCTTTACTAACACGATTTTTGGGACATTTTTTGCTAATAAAGAGTTTCTAGGTTGATGTTTTTGATTTTGACTCTAAAAATTTTAGAATTTTTCTAAATTCTCAATAACTGTGCTTTTCTTTGAAATTATCTTTCCTGGATTAAGGATATTTTCTGGATCAAAAGATTTTTTGATTTTTTTGAAAATTCTATAATTCTCATCTCCATATTGTTTTTTGATAAATTCTGAGCGTGCTAATCCATCACCATGCTCAGCAGTGATAGTTCCTTCGAGCCTGATGATCTCGTCAAAATATGCTGTGGCAATGTTTTTGATCATTTTCATTTTCTGTCTTTCGGCAACCAAACGAACATGTACATTCCCATTTCCTGCATGTCCATAAACAATTGATTTTGTTTTGAATTTTTTGTTAATCTTGTTTAGCAATGAAAATAACTTGGAAAGATTTTCTAATGGAACTGCTGCGTCTTCTATTACATGTGGAATTCTTCTTTCTTTTTTGATTGATTTTAAACTATAATGAAGTGATGCATCTCTATACCTCCACCATTGAAAAATTTCTTTTTTATTTTCCAATGTTTTTGCTATTTTTCCACTTGAGAATGCCTTTAATTTTTTTGAATTTGTTTTTATTTTTTCATCATATTCTACAAAAAGCAAACATTTGGAATTCTTATCAAATTTAAAATTGATATTTTTTAGAGTTGTTTTATCAACAAATTCGATGGCAGATGGATTTGTTTTGATGATCTGCTGACAATTTTTTGATGCCTTTATGATTGAATTGTATTCTATTATAAACAAAATTCTTTTTTTTGGAATGTTTTTAATTTTTAATTTGGCCGATAAAATAATTCCTAATGTTCCTTCTGAACCAACTAACAATTTATGAGCATCATCAATCGTTTTTATTTTATCAATTAGATATCCGGATGAATTTTTTGAAACTTTTGGAAACTTTTCTATTTTTATTTTCTTTCTATATTCTAATATTGATTTTGAAATCTTTTTGTCTTTTGGTAATGTTATAATTTTTCCATTTCCATCAACAAATGTTATTTCGTCTATATTGTCTATCATACTTCCATACTTTAGAGTTCGACTTCCACTAGAATTATTTCCTAACATTCCTCCTATAGAACAAAATGCACCAATTGACGGATTTGGAGGAAAAAATTTTCTTTGTTGTTCTAATTTTTTGTCTAATTTTCCCTTAATTGTGCCTGGACCAACTTTGATATGATTTTTGTATATTTTGAGTCTGTCAAAATTTTTCATGTCTAGAATTATTCCTTTATTGAGTGCACTTCCAACAAGCCCAGTGCCTGCACCACGCACAGTCACTGATATGTTAAATTTTTTTGCAATTTTTATTGTAGAAACAACATCTTTTTCATTTTCAGGTATCACTACAATTTTCGGAATAATTTGATACGAACTAGCATCAACGGAATAAAATTTTCTATATTCATTTTTTGAATAAACATTTCCGTCTATGACTGATTCTAAAATTTTTTGAATTGATTTTTTCATACACGAATCTAAATTTTGATTCTATAGTAATCCCATCTTTCAGGATCAAATAATGTGACAAATTCTGCCTCTTCTCTGTCCACTCTTGCTCTTATTACATCTCGTAATGCAAAACTTGTCATGTATTTGTATTTCATAGAATGTGCTTGCATGATGAACATGTGACGCATTTCACTTCCGCCTTTAAGACCCCAATACCCCATTTTTAGTGCTAAAGGTTCTAAAAATATCGTATTTCCAACACCATAATTTTCATCTCTTATTTCTTCACGTAGACTATAGTTTTCTAGAGGTCCACCTTTTGCAAATCCTACAATCTCTCCGTTTTTGTTGTTTAGTCTTAATGTGTTTATGATTACTTGTCTGTTTTTTACAGATTCTTCAAAGCTATCCTTTTCAAATTGTAATGGTGTTGGTAATTCCAAAAATATTTCATATAGTTCTTTGATGAATTTTGGATCTTCTCTAGTTTTCATACATTCAATTGTTGGAATTAGTTTGAGATTCTCATATGCATAATCTGCTTGAATTGTAATCTCTTGTTGTCTAATTTTCATAAATGATAAAACTGCATCAAAAAAGTTTTTTCTCATTTCCTTTGGAAGGACTTTTAGAATTCCTTTTGCTAGTTCTGTTTCTTTGTTTAAAAGTTCTTCAAAATATGCTACTGAACTTCTCACTATAAGTGATGGTCTCCATGCAAGTGCATGTGCATTCATCTTTGCCATCTCCATTGCTTTTGAAAAATCTCCTAATGCATATCCACTTACTCGGTCAACTACTGAAAGATATGCACCCATATCCATTATGTGCTGTTGAAATTGTTGATTGTTTCGTGTTAAATCAGAATTTTGAAAACATTGTTTGATTTGTTCTTCTGCATTTTTTTTTAATTCTCCACTCCATGGATATGTTGTTCTCAGAATTAACACTTTGATTATTTCTAAATCTGCATTTGCTGTATTGATTAATTGTCTGAGTTTTCTATCCATTGAAATAAATTTTAAAACACTTTCTTCATGTGGTTTATCGACATTTTTTTGAGGATCGAAATCATGAAACAACGCTGCAATGTACAGATACTTAAGATCTTCAGGAGAAAATTTTACAATTGTTTGGTCTTTTGCTAAAAGTGAAACATAAGTGACTTCTAATTCATGATTGATGTTATGATATCCATAGTAATCTGTTCCTAACCCTTGACTTTCAAAAAGATCAATTGTATAGTCTAACATCTCAACATAGCAATCATCCTCTAATCCGTTTTGTACCATTAAACTGAGAATCTCATTTCTCATTGAGTGGGTGTTTGCAAATTGTTGCAATAACACATAATCTTGATTCTTATTTTTAAAGATCACCTCTATTATGGCATTTTCTTCAGAATTTCCTGCCTACATGAGAAAGATTCAAAAGAATTGCAAATTGGCTATTTTTGATGTCAGTAGACCCAGAATTATTGAAATCCTTGATGACTTTTAATGAAAAAAATTCTCCTGAATTCTTGCTTCATCTTGAAGGCTCTACTTACTCCATAACCAATGTGAGTATAACAAACTCTCTAACTCCAGTAAATGAGCCTACTACTAGAGGCGGTGTCTATTTTTCAGACAAATTTGCCTACAAAATGAAAGGTGTCATTGAGGATCTCTCAATCGTTCCTCAATTAACAAAAAAAATGTTAGGGCCAAACACTGAATTTGGCGAACTTGAAATTTCTACTCAAATACAAAAAGATGAAAAATTACTTGACTTGAAAATCTCTACAAATCTCACAAACAGCGTTCAAACTCCTAACTCCATTGAACTAAGCATGATTATTGTAAAATTAGACTCTGACTAGTCTGTTTTTAGATATCTGTCATACTTTTCTCTACTCTCTTCATCTGACAACACTTCATATGCTTTGTTTAGTTCAGCCATCTCTTCTTCTGAATCTTCTTTTGTTTTATCAGGATGCGTCTTCTTTACTAATTCTCTGAATTTCTTTTTAATTTCTTCTTGTGTTGCATCTCTTTCAACTCCTAACGTTTTGTAATAATCTGGTAATTCATCATTTAGTGATGCTTCACGGAATTCTTTGTCTTCTTTGGTATTTCTTCTCTTTCCAATTTCTTCATAATCGTCTCCCCAACCTGAATGGTATTTTTCATATGTTTTTTCTTTTTTTGATTCTAGTTCTTCTTTATCATAAGCAGTTTTTTTCCTTAGAATAATGTCTCTTGCTAAAAATAAGAATATGCCAATGATTGCAATTACAAAGCCTCCAAATAGTAAGTACTTTTCTTCATCTGAAACTTCCAGTTCCATGTCTAATTCATTTGCTTGTGCATAAACTATCTGTGTAACACTCACTACGATTAGAAACAATACAAAAATACTCCATCCCTTCATTTTATTATCCTACGTTAATCTGAAATCTTCTTTTGCCGTATTTAGAACTACGTGTGTGATAGTATTTTCTACATTTGGAATTGCTGCCAATCCTTTGACAAATTTACTCAATTCGTTTCTTTCCTTGAATTTGGCTATAATTACGGTATCTGTCGAACCTGTGATGTCATAAACGCCACACACATTTTCAAATTTTGATATTTCATCTTCAATTCTAACAATTTTGTCATTCTTGGCTACAATCTCAATTAATGCTGTTAGTGAATATCCAAGTTTTTCATGATCAATCATGGCAGTATATCCACGAATAATCTTCTCTTTTTCGAGTTTTTTGATTCTAGATAACACTGTAACAGTTGACATTCCTAACTTTAGTGCTAGTTGTCTTGCAGACAATCTTGCATCTACCATTAAATTTTTTAGAATTTTTTCATCCGTTTTATCTAGATTCATAATATATGATAGTGAAAAATTTATTTAAATTTTCAGTGATTATCTGTAAATCTGTTTAATTTCATAATGGATTGTTTTCTCACGATTTGTAAATTTAATACAAATGCTTTTTTGAATTATTTGTGAGTGAAATTCAGATTCTAGTTTCAAAAGGCAAGGAGTGTATGAATGATGGTAAGTTTGATGAGGCTCTTGCATTCTTTGAGCAAGCTCTCCTTCTAAATCAAAATGATCCTGATTTGTGGAATCATAAGGGTGTTGCACTTAGAAGTTTAGGACGTTACGAAGAATCTATGGAATGTTTTAACAAGTCATTAGAAATTGATCCTAGAGATAAATTTGCATCTTGATTTTGTATTATCTGTAGAAGAACCTATTGAATATTTCAAAAAAACAAGATAAGCAGTTAAGATGTTTAGTTATTATGATTTTTGGAATAGTTATAGCTTAGTTGTTATGATTTGTGAAATAGCTAATAACAATGTTAAATCAAACTTGTTGAAAGTTTTCTTGTGTCAGAGGTAGTGGTACTTGGGGTAATCCTATTTGGATTACTACATGGAGTAAATCCTTCACATGGTTGGATTATTGCAATGATGTATTCGATTAAAAGCAGAAATCCTCTTCTTAGCGGTCTGACTAGTTCTGCAATGATTGCTGGAGCTCATTTTGTTTCATCAATAGTTGTTGTTATTGCATTTCTTCTTCTTATTGCTTTTGTAGAGATTCCTTCTGAATTCTTGAAATATGGTGCAGCTATTGGATTGGGAATTTTAGCAATCATCTTTTGGAGAGAAAAAAGTGAAGATTTGGTTGATACACAACATGGACATTTGCATGATAATACTTCAGAGATTGAGCATGAACACATGCATTGGCACAAAGGAATAGGCTATCATACACATACACATTCTCATCAATCAAGAACTTTACCTAGCTTGAAGGGAATGGCAGCATTTGCCTTAATTCTTGGTTTTGTACATGAAGAAGAATTCGTAATACTTTCACTAAGTGCTGGAGGAATTGAACCCGTATTGTTGATGATAGCCTATGCTAGTTCAGTCACAATAGCTATGATTGGAATTACTATTGGTGCTATCAAGGCTTTTACAAAATTTCAGTACAAATTCATGCACTATAGCAAATATTTTTCAAAGATTACAGCAATCATCCTAGCTGTTATGGCAGTAGGATTTGCAGTAGGAATTTTTTAGATCGTTAATTGTTGACTTTTTGTGAATGTGAAAACATACTATACTAATGATGAATCTATATTATTAACAAAATATTATCAAATATGTTGAGCAATGAAATCAATAGAATGTTAGAACAGGCCTATGAATTTGTAGAGGATGGAAATTATTCTGATGCTCTTAAACTATATGATTTGGCACTAAAAAAAGAGCCAGATAACATCCATGTTCTAATTGACAAAGGTGCCACTCTACAAAATATGGGACGAGTAAAACTTGCAATTCGCTCCTATGATAAGGCTTTGACAATTTCTCCTAATCATCTTGATGCTTTACTTAACAAGGGCGCAGCATTACATACTGAAGAAAAATATCCTGAAGCAATAGCCTGCTATGAACAAGCCTTGAAAATTGATAAAAAATGTGCAATGGCATTAGCCTACAAGGGCTTATCTTTAGGTGAGATGGGAAATTTGACTGATGCAATAAAATGCTTCAAAAAAGCTCTATCTATTGACAAGGACTATGACTTGGCAAGCATCTCAAAAGACATTGCTCAAGAATTACTAAAATCAATTAACAAAAAGAAATCTAAAATACAGTGACATCTCCTGGTGCTGGTTCTCGTTTCATCTCTTTTTCACTAGGTTCAAAGAATTCTTTGCGTTCCTTTCTGCATTTTTCTTGGCATTCCCTTAGTTTTTCTAAATCTTCAAATATTTCAAGACACAGATAGCATTTTGGTTTGTGCTCATCAACTAGAGGTAGGACCATAAGGAAAGTACTCAGATTGCCTACTTATCTCTTGAGAGTATAAGGAATATATCATGATTCGATGAATTAATTATATGTTAGACCAATTAGTGGGGGATTCTCAAGCATTAGATCGGGCAATTGCTGGAGAGGAACTCTCCTACAACGATGGCCTTGAATTGATGAATTATGATAATTTACATTTACTTGGAGCAGTTGCAGATTCATCTAGAAAAAAATTAGTTGGTGATACAGTAACTTTTGCTGCATCATATTACATGAACTACACAAATGTATGTGCAGCAAGTTGTCAGATGTGTGCCTTTTACAGAAAAGAGGGAGCAGATGATGCTTATACTTTAACTCCTCAACAAATCGAACAAAGAGTTTCAATTGCAAAACAGATGGGTGCAACAGAAGTGCATATTGTAGGTGGTTTTCATCCGAAACTTCCCTTAGAATATTATGAAGACATGATGAGAATTATCAAAAAAAATCACCCCCAACTTAACATTAAAGCACTTACTGCAGCTGAGATTTTCTATTTGTCAAAACTCACAAAAAATTCCACCAAAGAAATTCTTTCTAGGCTAAAGGATGCTGGCTTAGATTCAATGCCAGGAGGAGGGGCTGAACTATTTCACCCCGATATTAGAAAACAAATTGTTAGAGGAAAATGTTCTGGACAACAATGGCTTGATGTGATAGAAGAAGCACATAACATGGGAATTCAAAGTAATGTAACTATGCTTTATGGACATATTGAAAAGCCTGAACACATCGTTGATCATCTCATCAAAATTCGTGATTTACAAAAAAAGACTAATGGCTTCATTACCTTGATTCCTCTCAAATTCAGCTTAGATAATACTGAATTAGAACAAGAACATAAGGTTACTCATGAATGCTCTTCAGTGTATGATTTGCGTGTAATTGCTTTATCTCGTTTAATGCTTGCAAATGTTCTAAACAACATCTCTGTTTATTGGGTAGCTTATGGCAAAAAACTTGCTCAAGTTGCTTTATCAAATGGTGGAAGTGATTTAGTTGGCACTGCATTTTCTGAAGAGATTTACAAAGCTGCAGGAAAGCCTACCACATCATCTGTTGATGAACTTGCAACAATGGTAAAAGAGATTGGCCGTATTTCTGCTCAGAGAAACACCCATTTTGAAATTTTAAAAAAATTCTAATTAATATTTAAAAAAATTTCAACACCTTTTTAGATTATCATGTCGTAACTATTGTGTGGAGAAGTTTGAAAAACTACTCAACATGTTAATGGATTTTAATAGTGATATTAGATTTGCTGCAGTATGTACTAAAGATGGTGAAATTTTGTGGAACAGTAAACGAAATAATGTCAAAAATTATGTTCCTTTATCAGATACAAAAAAAACACTTCAAAGAGCAGCAAATGCATGGGATGAACGCTCAAAAATTTCAGGGTTGGTTGGTAAGGGACTTTATGTAATTGCTGCATATGAAAAAATCAAAAGAATTACAATTCCGTTAGATAACAAACACATTTTGTTCATCAGTATTGATAATACTCCTATGAAAGCATCAAACAAGAAAAGTTATGGGCATTTAGTTGAAATGGGGAAAATAATGTCTATTGTTGATTTTGTAAATTCTGCAACATAGTTCAATTATTTTCTAAATGCTTTTTGATCGAATCTAATTTTTCTTCCATTTTCAGATGCTTGTCCCGTCTTGAATCTATTTTGATTACAACCTCTACTCTGTCATTTCCTAAATTATGAACCGTCTCTAACATCATTTTTGATGCTTCATTGATTGTGTCGATATTGTCTGATTCTAGAATTGTTCCCATGGCATTGATTTCATATCTGAGATTCTTCATATTTTGGATGCATTCAATAGCTTTTGCAATGTAAAAACTGGCACTTGTGGTTTTTGTTGCCATTGGATATATGCTGATTTCAGCCTGAATCATTGAATTTTCTGGACTTTTTAAGATTAAAAAGTTTGAATTATTCTGCAGGCTTTTTCTCTGATCTTTTTGCACTACCTTTTCTGCGTCTAGCTCCAAAACTAATCAAGACCAACAAAAATCCAACTCCCATTAAGATTCCGTAAAGTAATTGGTAAGCTTGGTTTTCATCTTCTGCTATCATTAAATCAACAATTTCTTCTTCAGTCATTCCTGTTTGTCCTGTAGGTGCTTCACCAACAGTTAATCCTATAACAATTCCTGCAACAATCATTACAATTCCTCCTGTTAGGATTTTTTTATCGACTAGAACCAATAACATTCAATGAATTTCATCATATATTAGGTATTTTCTTATTTTCAGAATCCTTCTGGAGGTTTTTGAACAAACACATTGCAAACTAGCGCATCAGTTTTTGAATCTCTGTACTGAACATTACAAGAAAGAAATTTTCCTTTGAGTGCTTGCTCTAATTGTTCTTTGGTAGTCTCTGTATGTTGAGGGTTTTCTGGATCATCAATTTTTGCAATGATGATTTTTTCTGTTTTACCATACTCTTCTTTATTGTCTTTTCTTACATGGCTTACAACCATTCGAAATGCATTTCCAGCTAAAATCTCCATTACAGGTCCTCCTATTCCGTCACCCATTGTATCTCAAAAAATTTTTGTTCTATAATTACTTGGTGGCTATGCTTAATTCAAAGTCTGGAACCAATTCTTTTTCTTTTGCCATCTCGAAGAGTTTTCTAATTGATTGTTCTCCTGAATCTCCCATGTTGACAGTTACTTGATTTACATACATTTTTACAAATTTTTCAATTAAATCTCGTTCTTTACCTCTAGAATATTGCATAGCATAATCAATAGCATCTGAAAAATTTTCTAATCCAAACTCAATTGAGGCTTGTAAGTACTTGTCAAATTTGACAATGGTTTCCATTCCCAGATCTGTCCTCATCACATTGATTCCAAGAGGTACTGGAAGGCCGTTTGTAGTCTTGTCCCACCATTCCCCAACATCTAAAATTTTGACATTGCCTTCTTGTTCATATGACAACTGGGTTTCGTGAATAACAAGACCTGCGTCAACTTTTCCAGATCTCACAGCTTCTGGTATGTCACTAAAATTCATCTCAACATAATCAAATTTGTCAATCATTAATTGGAGTAACAAAAATGCTGATGTCATTTTCCCTGGAATTGCTATCTTGCATTTTTTGATTTGGTCAATGGTCATTTGCTCTCTTGCTGTAACAATCGGACCATATCCAATTCCAAAACTTCCTCCACTTCTCAAAACTGTATATCCTGGAATGTATGCACATGCATGAACTGAAACTGCAGTTACATCTAGTTGAGGATCAGTTGCTTTGCGATTTAATTTCTCAATGTCCTCAATTACATGAGTTACCTTAAAGTCTGGAGATGGAACTTTATCTGTAAACATCCCATAAAACATGAATGCGTCATCTGAGTCTGGAGTATGACCCACAGAAATTTCCATGTTTGTATCCTAAATTCTCGTAATAAAAATCAAAACCCACTTGAAATAGTTTTTCTAATATATGTCAAAAATTATTTGAAATTATGAATACAATAGAAGCATTTGAAAAAGACATTGAAATTCAATCTGACTTTCTAAAATCCTTCATCCCTCAAAAACCTCTTTCTTTAAAAAAACAAAAAGACTCTTTTTTTTCAGGAAGTGGAGACTCTCTTGTTTCAGCAATACTTGCTGAATCATTTTCTGAAGGATTAGTGAAATCTATGGACCCTCTAGATTTGTACAAAAACAAACATTTGGTAAAGTCAAAAAACGTCTTTTTTGTATCCATTTCTGGTAATACAATTACAAACATCAAAGTTGCAAAAATATCAAAAACTTCTACTGCTATAACTTCTAAACCTAACAGTAGGCTGGCCGCTGCTTCTGATAGAACAATTTTACTGACATCCCCTAATCATGATGTCTTTACTGCTGGCAGCATATCTTTTTTGGATAGTGCATTAACCTGCATTTCGTTAGTAAAACCAATTAAAATTCCAAAGAATTCAAAATTATTTTTAAAAGCAAAAAATGATGCAATAAAGTCAAAAGTTTCAAAAAAAATCTACATCCTTGGAAATCTGCACACTTTTCCTCTTGCTATGTTTTGTGCTGCTAAATTTTATGAAGTGATGGGATATGATGCTCATTATTCTAGAATCGAGCAATTTTCTCATATGGAATTATTTTCTACAAAAAAAGGTGATACGGTAATTATTTTTGAAGAAAAAAACAATCACAATAAGCAATTATCTAAAAATCTCAAAAAAATTGGAATTAATGTTATACATCCTAACTTGCCATCTGGAAAACTATCTCAGGTGATCTATTGTACATTTTTCTCTCAACTTCTTGCTCTAAACGAAGCCAAAAAGAAACGAAAGAAAGACTGTCATTTTGTAACTGCAAAAAATATTCGAAATGTCAGCGACAAAATGATCTACTGATCTTTTCAAAGGCTAAGGTTTAATAGCTGAATACTAGGGTTTGCGAATATGGTAAAATTCAAGTCAACAGGCGAAGTTTTGAAGATTATCAAAAATAAGGATAATATCAGAAACTTTGGTGTTATTGCACACGTTGATCATGGAAAAACTACCATGAGTGACAGTCTCTTGGCTTATTCTGGAATTATTGCTCCATCTGCTGCTGGTAAAGCATTAGCAATGGACTTTGATAAAGAAGAGCAGCAAAGAGGAATTACAATTTATCAGGCAAACGTTACTTTGCTCTTCCAACAAAAAGACAGTGAATATGTCATTAACATGATTGATACTCCTGGACACGTAGACTTTAGTGGAAGAGTCATCAGAAGCCTTAGAGCAATTGATGGTGCAGTAGTCGTCTGTGATGCAGTTGAAGGAATTATGACTCAAACTGAAACTGTAACTAGAATGGCTCTTGAAGAAAGAGTAAAACCAGTATTGTTCATTAACAAAGTCGATAGACTCATCAAGGAATTAAGATTAACCCCAGAAAAAATGCAACAACAACTTGCAGACGTTGTCTCAAACTTTAACCAACTAATTGACACTTATGCCGAACAAGAATACAAAGAAAAATGGAAGGTTTCCATTCAAGATGCTAGCGTAACATTTGGTTCTGCAAAAGACAGATGGGCAATCAATGTTGATTTAATGAAAGAAAGAGGAATTACATTCAAAGATGTTATTGATGCATATGAAAATGAAAAAGTTGCAGACCTTGTTGAAAAAGCACCATTAGCTGATGCAGTTTTGGGAATGGTTGTAAAACATCACCCAGCACCATATGAAGCAGTAAAGTATAGAATTCCACAAATTTGGAAAGGTGATTTAGACTCTGATGTTGGAAAAGCATTGCTAGCATGTAGTGATGATGGGCCAACAATCATGATGATTGTTAATATGGTATTAGATCCTGCTGCAGGACCTGTAGCTATTGGAAGACTGTTCTCGGGTACTATCAAAGATGGTCAAACAATTAACATTATTGATGAAAAGAGAGAAGGTAGAATTCAATCTGTAAACTTCTTCATGGGAAACCAAAGAGAACAAGTCGGTGAACTTGGTGCAGGAAATATTCCAGCACTGTTAGGACTAACTGAAGCTAGAGCAGGAAACACACTTTCATCTGTAAAAGACATTCCTATGTTTGAAGGAGTAAAGTATGTTTCAGAACCTGTTGTTCAAGTTGCAGTTGAACCAAAACATCCTAAAGATTTACCTAAACTAGTTGAAGTTCTCAAACAGTTAACCATTGAAGATCCAAACCTTGTTGTAAAAATTGATGAGGAGAGTGGAGAGACAATTGTTGCCGGTATGGGTGTATTGCACCTTGATGTAGCAACACACAGAATTCAAGACGCAAAAGTTGAGATTGTAACATCTGAGCCTCTGATTAACTATCGTGAAACTGTCAAATCTGGCTGTGAACCAATCATGTCAAAATCTCCAAATAGACACAATAAGATTTTCATGAAAGTAGAACCATTAGAACCAGAAATTGCAAACATGCTAAGAACTGGTGAAATCAGTGATATGAAAGACAAAAAAGTTGTTTCTGATTTACTAAAAGGCGCAGGTTGGGATACTGATACCATCAAGAGAGTTATGAAATTTGATTCTCGTGGTAATGTGCTAATTAACGGAACAAAAGGTGTTCAATTTGTTCAAGAATCTACTGACTCTATTAATTCTGGATTTGATGAAGTAATGAAAGAAGGTCCTCTTTGTAAAGAACAAATGAGAGATTGCAAGTTTACATTCACTCACTTTGTTCCACACGAAGATACTGCACATAGAGGTCTTTCACAATTAGGTCCAGCATCACGTCGTGCATGTACTGGTGCATTACTAACTGCAGGAACTACTGTTCTTGAACCAACTTTAGCAATTGAAGTTCGTGTCCCAACTGACTTGGTAGGAAATGTTGCAACTGTACTTTCTGGAAAACGTGGAAAAGTTCTAGACATGTCTCAAAAAGGTGCATCATCAATTGTTACTGGTGAAATTCCAGCTTCGGAGACCTTTACATTATCTGAAGAAATGAGAGGACAAACAGCAGGACGTGCAACTTGGAATACTTCCTTTAAAGAATGGACTGAGGTTCCAAAATCCATCTTACCTACAGCAATTGCTGATATTAGAAAGAGAAAAGGTTTAGCTCCAGAACCACCTGGTGCAAACGAGTTTATCGATAAAGAGTAAATTTCTATTTCATTGGAAATTTATACATTTGATGACTATAGAATTATGATTGTCTGACAAAACTCTTCCCAACGATGATTCTGATTTTTCTCTTCCAGGAAGAATCACAGATAGCAATTTTCCATATTTTGAGGAGTCATCTGAGCCCAGATCAAAGAATAAGTCGCTTGTAATTGCTGCTATTGTATTTGTTGTAATTTCTGCAGGTGTTTTCTCCTATTATTTTGTGAATCAAAACCAAATTGATTCTCAAATTCTTCAAAACACTCTGAATCTTTCTGAGGAAGAACAACTAGCAATTGAATATGATGTAGGAAAATTTGGCAGTGATCATGCTCATGCTGCAATAGTGATTTTTGTTGATGATGAGCAAATTAATTTTGGATTACCACAATTTCAAGTTCAAAGCAAATACATCCATTTTGAGGATCATAATCCTTATCTGATTCACAAACATGCAACAAATGTTCCCCTCAAAATGCTTTTTTTGTCTATTGGTATTGATTTTTCTTCTGAATGTATGATGTTTGTAAATTCTATTTCAAATGACAGCTCTTTGTGTGCAAATCAGGAATCTGATTTGACCTTTATTATTAATGGCCAACATGTTTCAAATATTTCAGATTATGAAATATCTCATAATGATCGAATTTTGATCTCATATGGTGATTCAAAATCTATTCCTACACAGTTAGAATATTTAGAATCCTTGCAAATCTATGATGTTCCTAAAAAGAATCCCTATTCTTCAGGCAATGAAATCTTTATCTGATTCAAACAAACTATTCAAAAATTCACACAAAAGTAATTTTTTTTGAGTCTGATTTCTTAACACTAACACTGTCCTAATAGATCCATTGAGTCAGAGACATCTCACGGTGTTAGCTGGGAGCCCAATGCTCACATAAACTAGTTAATACATGACATAGTCTCCGAAGGGACAAGGAGGCTTCTTTTTTCTCTGCAGGGTTACTTCATAAATGCCAAAGCCTTTACGATGTCAGTTTTACTGATTATCCCTATGATATTGTCATTTCCTGAAAGGACTCCTGCACCATTGATATTTTTCTCAAGCAAAATTGAGCCTGTTTTTGCCAAATCTTCTTCATAACTTACAGAAACAATGTCTTTACTCATTATTTCATCGACTTTTGTACTTCCACCAAATCCTGATTCTGAAACAAATCCTTTTCTTGGGAAAATTACTGATATCACAGGATCAGAATTATCCAATACATCTTCTTGTTCTCCAAGTTTTAATGCTAAATTGAAAAGATCTCTAAATGTCACAATTCCTACTGGATTTTCATCATGATCTCGTAGAATAACTCTAGAAATTCTTTCATCAATCATTTTGAGAACAATTTTGTAAAGTGGAGTGTCTGAATATTGCCAAGCATAATATGGTGACATGTATTCTCCTACAATTTTTTCATCAGCATGGTTTTTAGTAAAATATCTCACCAGATCAGTCTTTGTAATGATTCCTGTTACGTTGCCTTCTGATGTAACAACTAGAGATCCTATTTCATTTTTGATCATAATTTGTGCACATTCATCTAAACCTATTTTTTCATCAACTGAAATTATTTTCTTCATAATCTCAGATAATGGAATTTCATCTAGTTTTCTTTCTGTTTTATCTGTAAGTAGGAATAATCCTAAATCTTTCTCAGATACTAATCCTGTAATCTCTCCGTTTTCTGTTACAAGTAGTCTGCTTTTTTTCTCATCGATGATTTTCTTTAAAACCTGTTCCAGATTTGATTCAAATTTTATTGTTCTAGGTGAATTCATGTAATCTTTGATGTGTTTCACACACTTACAGAATCTGAGAGTTATAAAAAACACCAGCTAATTACCATTGATGAAAATCAATTTTTTGAAGAATATTTCATGGGATTTGATGAAATAATCATCTAATCCCACGTTGTGTTAGGTATTTTGTTTTGCAAAATTTCTATTTAACACTGATGGACGATTTATCTGCAAATTTTTCCATGGATATGATGAGCCCATTTTTTTCGAAGACCTTATTTCTAAGCTGAATGATTAGACAGTGATTTAGATGGTAAAGGATTATTGGCAAAAACGCTTCAAAAAAGAACTTGAAGAAGAACAGTCAAAACTTGAAAGTGAGATACATCAAGCTGTCAAAAAGAAATTAGATGAAATTGCCGAATCCGAAGATCAGCCTTCGTAAACACATAACCCTTCATCTCCCAATTCTATAGGATGAACCTTTTTGCTATGATCAATTCCTCTTAATTTTATAATTTTGATAGTTCTTTTCATCTGATTGTCTATGATTTGGTTATCTAGATGTATGATGCCTGATGTAACAAACCATTCTAGAGGACTATCTTCTGACTCTGAAACTTCTGAAATCAATAATGATGTAACATTGAAATTCTCAAGTGCTTGAATCATTCCTTGTAGACCTTGTCTCATGTAAAACTTGTCAGGATATTGCATTCCAAGAATAGAAATAGAATCGATGACAATTCTTTTTGCATTAATTTTTTTAATACTGTTTAGAATAAATTTTGTCAAATGTTCAAATGGTATTTGTTCACTTCTGTATAATGATTCATCTTTTCCAATCACTTCGTCTTTGATTTTGAAAGGTCTTAAATCAATCATCATGATTTTTTCTTTTTCTATTTGTTTTTCAATATCCCAACCAAATGATTTACAATCATGTTTTATCTCTTCAATACTTTGAGATAATGAAATGTAAATTCCTGATTCATCAAATTCTTTTGCACCTGAATAGATAAACTGTAATCCAAAAATTGTTTTTCCGCTTCCAGGCGGTCCTGAAACTACTACTGAACTGTTTTTCTTTAATCCTGATGAAAGAACAGAATCAAATCCGGGAATTCCTGTTTTGACAATTGAAGTATCATATTTTTTCTTTGAAAAAATTTGTGATTTATACACTGCAAAAAACATTGCAACTCCGCTTAGTCCAACTATTGTAGCAATTTCTTCTCCTGCAGCAAGATATGTTGTACCGATCAACCCTGCAAGTAAACCTCCTGAAAAAACCATTTGAGGATTAGTCGTTTTTCTTTCTTTAACTATGATTGTCTGTTTTTCAATTTTTGGCAGAACTTGAGTTTTTTTAGAAATTTTTTGCTCTATTCTTGGAATTTTCAAAAAACATTGTTCATGAAACCAAAGATTATTTTTTCTTACTGACTTTTCATCAAGATTAATCACTGCTCCACAATAATTACACTTTATCAAATCTTCTGTTAATACAAATTCTGGAACCTGTTCAGGTTCTTGTATGAGAACTGGTTTACACATCTCTAACATTCTCTCAATGTATTTTAGATCCGATTTTGGTAATGTTAGGTCTTTTTCTAATCTTTCAATAATGTAATTTGTTCTTCCAAAATCTCCATAGTCTCTGTGAAGGCTCTCACGTAATTTTTCAATGATTTGTTCCTTGTCCACTGGATTTTCTCATAATTTTTTCAAATAATGGATTACGCCTAGCCAAATTTCTCTTTAATGTCAATTATTTGCAATGATCTGTGTGTGTATTGCAATATTTCATACTGTTCATTATATCAAAAATTCTTCAACTCCCTTCATTATGAAGGTAGGAAAATTCCTAATTTTGCCCTTATTTCTTATCCTTGTAAGCTCTACATTTACTGTTCCCGCATATTCTACTGAGGCTGAAGAAGATATTCAAGCTGGATGTCGTGAGGGAGAAACTCTGATCTATAGATATTCGTATAATGAGTATGTCTGCGTTGAACCATCTACTGCAAAAAGATGGGTAGATCTTGGAATGGCGGAGATTGTTGAGGAATCAAAACCAGTTGATGAAGAAAAAGAGCAAGAACGAATACAAAAACAGTATGACATTGCTCCACCACCACCACCACCACCAGAATCTTCTGAACCCTTAGATAGCGAATGCAGGGCTGGTCAAACTTTAGTTTACAGATTTACTCATCAAAATACATTTTGTGTTAGTTCTTCTGTTGCATTCTCTTGGGAAAGACTAGGATTGGTTGAAATCCTCGAGCATTCTGAAGATGTTGAAGCTCCCTATGTTGAGTATTCTTCAGAAGAAACCTTGGAAGAATCTTTAGAAGAATCTTCAGTAGAGATTGAGTCTGAAGAAAAAATTTCTGAAACATTTGAAGAATCAGATACTAGAAAAAGTACTCCGATATTATCTAAAGAATTCTCATTACTTGATTATCCAGATCAACCTTCTATTCATCCTAAATTAGAAGAAGCAAACAACTTTTGGTCTCCTCCTGCTGTTCATCAAGTAAATGACAGAATTTGGGTAGCAGTAGGTTATGACGCAGCAAATAGTATTATGATTGAAGGAGAAAAAGGAATAATCATTGTAGATACATTAAGTACCTATGAAGCAGCAAAAACAGTTCTAAATGAATTTAGAAAAATTACTGATAAACCTGTTAAAGCAATAATTTACACTCATGGACATTTAGATCATGTTCATGGAACAAAAGCATTCTTAGAGGAAGGTGATGGTGCTGTTGAAATCATTGCTCATAGTAGCTTGCTTGATTTTTACATTAATGAAAATAGTGTCTTAGGCCCTATTGCTTCAATTAGAAGTGCACACGCAGCTGGTTCACTTTTGCCTGATGAAGGTCCTGACAGAAACAATTTGGGTGTATTCCCAAAATTCCAACCTGGAACTATAGCATTTGTGCCTCCAAATGAAGTGTTTGATGAAAGAATGAGTCTTAATATTTCTGGTGTACAAATGGAACTAGTTCATGTGGCTGGTGAGTCCTCTGATCAAATCTATATCTGGCTTCCAGATGATGAGGCACTTTTGATTGGTGATAATGTCTATGCTATATTCCCAAATGTCTATACTCTTAGAGGTGCTGTATACCGAGACCCAATGGATTATGTTCATGCATTAGATTTGATGATACCTTTGAAACCCATGCATCTTGTTCCTTCTCATGTCAAACCAGTAAGTGGCTATGATGAAGTTATGAATATCTTAATTTCAACAAGAGACGCAACTCAGTATATTTATGATCAAACCATTAGAGGCATGAACATGGGATATACTGCTGATGAATTATCATATATGATTGAACTACCTGATTGGTTTGCAAATGATTCATGGCTGACTCAGAGTCGTGGACAAATACCATGGCATGTAAAACAAATCTACTATGGTAATCTAGGATGGTTCCAAGGTGATCCTACATTTTTATTGCCAATTAGCGATAAAGAAAGAGCCTCTAAGATTATAGATGCATTTGGTGGCATCGAACTCACATTACAAGAAGCATATTCTGCAATTGAAAATGGTGAGTATAATTGGGCTGCAGAACTTACAACATATGTTCTTGAAGTAGATTCTGATAATCAAGATGCAAAATTACTAAAAGCACATGCCTTACGTGTTATGGGACAGAGAATGTTATCTGCTGATG
>JANQNM010000115.1 GCA_028279625.1 Candidatus Nitrosopumilus sp.
GTGAATAAATTGGCAGAAATAGATAAAATTGGTTCAACCCTCGCAGATAACATAAAGTCCGAATTACGAAAGGTTAGATAATTGATTGATTTAGCACTGCCAGCTGCAGTTTCTTGTATTGTTGCATTCATTGTAGTTTATGTTACAACTCCTCCTTTGATAAAATTCCTAGAAAAAAGAAACATGGCAGTCAAAGACATGAACAAAAAAGAAGACATTATGGTTGTAAGACCAGGAGGTCCTTCAATTGTTTTAGGAATTATTGTATCTGAAATCGTCTTGTATGCATTTTTGCAGCTAAATGAAATCATTGCATTAATCATAACAACAACGGCTGCATTTGCAATTGGTTATGTTGATGATAGAAAAGTTATGGGTGGATGGTTCAAACCAGTATTGCTTGCAATTGCAGCAGCTCCTATAATTGCACTTGGTGCATACGATACTGATTTAGCATTTCCATTGTTTGGTGACGTACAAATTCCTGCATTGTATTTAGCTTTGATTATTCTAATGATTCCTATAATGGGAAATACAATCAACTCAATTGATGTGCTAAATGGAGTTGCAAGTGGCTTTATGGTCATTGCAAGTTTCTCACTGACAATATGCTTGTTTATTGTACAAAATTACGAAATTGCAATTGTTAGCTTGCCATTAGGTTTTGTTTCATTAGCGTTTTACAAGTATCACAAAATTCCAAGCAAAATTTTTCCTGGAGATTCAGGTGCACTAACACTTGGTGCAATGTATGGTTGTATTGCAATTATTGGTGGAGTAGAAATTATTGCAGCAGTTGCAATGCTTCCAGCAGTAATCAACTCATTTTTGTTCCTCTCAAGCGTAAAAAGAATAGTAGAACACAGACAAATCAAAGGAAAACCCGTTGAGCATACTGAAGACATGAAACTAAAAGCAACTGATGACAAGACTGCTCCAGTTACGCTAGTGAGACTAATTCTTGCAGGAGGACCACTTTCAGAAAAACAGGTAGGATTTACAATCTTCAAACTTGGAATATTTTCAGGAATTCTGGCTATAATTACGGCATTTATGATGGGGGTACGACTTTGAAGGCAGGACTATATGGTTTCTTGTTTGGAATGTGGATTCTAATCATAATTGGTGGAGGAATTGTAGTTACTCTCTTGGGACCAATCACAATAACTGGTTTTGGAGAAATGAATTGGTTTATTGCATCAGTAATCAAAGCTGTAATTGCAATTATTCTTGTAGTTATTTGGATTCTAGTTTTATCAAAGATGAAAAACTGGATATTCAAAAAAGAGATAAAGTCTTAGCTTTCAAGCCATTCTTTTTTCTTCTTGTCATATTCTTCTCTGGTTTTCCTAATGGTAGCTGGAGATCCCATTACGACAACATTTTCAGGAACATCTCTTGTAACTACAGCTCCCATTGCAACAACACTATTCTTTCCAATTGTAACTCCTGCTTTGATTACTGCGCGTGCACCAATAATTACACCATCCTCAATTGTAACTCCAACCATCTTCTCACACATTGGATAAGGATCGTTTGTTAGAGCTGCTGCAGGTCCTAAAAATACATTCTTTCCAATTCTAGACAACGGTGGAATATACACTGAACCTTCAACTCTCGTGTTCTCGCCAATCTTTACATCATAATCAATATGTGCCAAAGAACCAATACTCACATTATCACCAAGCTCAGTATTATCACCAACATATGCAAAATGCCAAACTGAGACGTTCTTTCCAATCTTTGCTTTGTCTGAAATAAAGTTAGTAACCATCTTATCTACAAATGCCATGGGGTTGCCTTTGTAATAATTTTTTCAGGCAATTTGTCTTCATATTTTTTGAGAAATCCTATCTCTTGCTTTTTGTCACGTAGCTCATCAGGTAACATTATTGGAATCTCTTCAATTATTGGGAAAAATCTACCACATTCTGTGCAATACAAGGCGCCTTCAGATACAACATTGTCTTTTTCTTTAATCTCAAATAACTCCAGAGGATGGTATTTGCAAATTGGACATGCCAAGATGTCTAGCATAGATTTGTTCATTTTAGATCTAAGTATATTGGAACTCCCTTCTGGCTGGATAAAAGTGCAGCTTCGGCAATCTTTGTAACATTTACTGCTTCTTGAGATTTTACAATGTGTTCACTCTTTCCTTCAATTGCATCAAGGAAACTCTGAATCTCTCGAAGTAATGGTTCTTGTTTTTCATTTTGAACAGTTTCTGTTTCATCTTGCTTTTCAACTATGATTTCTTGAGTGATAAAATCTGAAGACACTATTGCATCAGTACATACTGCATTGAACTTTCTTAATTTTTTAGGAGTAATCCAGTTCGAAGAGATTATTGCAATTTTTTCGTCTTTGTAACCTAACATAATGCTTGCAAAATCTTCATGTTCATGTTTGATTTTTCCAGATCTTGCAAAAACAACATTTGGCATTTCATCAAAAAGCCAGTTTGCAGTATCAATATCGTGAACTGACGTATCATAAATAATTCCAACATCTTTGATATGAAGTGGCATTCTATTTTCACGATGAAACTCTAGCATAACTAGGTCGCCGTATTTTTTCTCTTTGACAATATTTTTTACAACATCTACTGCTGGATTGAATCTCTCAATGTATCCACATGTTAAAACAACTTTGTTTTTCTCAGCAAGTTTTGCAAGTTTTTCACCATCTTCAGATTTGTATGTAAGTGGTTTTTCTACAAACACATGTTTTTTTGCTCCAAGTAGTTTTGTTGCAATCTCTGAATGTGTTGATGTTGGTGTTACAACAAATGCTCCATCAAATTCTTCAGAGTCAAGCAACTTGTCTACTGAATCATAATAGTTTACAGAATATTTCTCAGAATACTCTTTTCCTCTCTGAGGATCAGCATCACAAATTGCAGTTAACACGCCTAGTTCTGATAAAATTCTAGCATGGTTCTTTCCCCATCCTCCTGTACCAATCTGAACAATCTTCATCTAATACACCGCAGTTAACCAATGAGAATAGTCATCATTTTTGTTCATTACTACGTCTGTATACTCTTGCATCATCTTTTTTGTAATATCTCCTGGTTTTCCATTGCCAATTCTCTTTGAATCCATTGAAATTATTGGAGTTATCTCAGCTGCTGTTCCTGTTAGGAAGATTTCATCTGAAATCATCAACTCACTTCTAGTGACATCTCTCTCTACTACCTCAATATCCAAATCTCTTGCAATCTTGATTATTGCATCACGTGTAATTCCTTCTAGTGCTGATGATGATAGTGATGGTGTAACTAGCTGTCCTTCTCTTACTATGAAGATGTTCTCACCTGGAGCTTCACTAACATTACCATTGTGATCAAGTAGAATTGCCTCATCAACTCCGTTTCTTTTTGCTTCTTGTGTAGCAATGATAGAGTTTAGATAATTTCCCCCCATCTTTGCTTGTGGAGGAGTTGACATATCTGAGAATTTTCTCCATGAAACAACACCTGCAGTAATTCCATTTTTGTTAAACAAATCTCCAAATGGAAATGTAAAAATTGCAACACTAGTTGGTGCCTTTTCAGTTACATGAAGATTAATTCCATAATCTCCTACAAAATAAAATGGTCTGATGTAGCATGATTTTTTTAATTTATTTTTCTTACAAATTCCAGTAACTGCGTCACTGATCTCTTTATCAGAGAAATTAAGTGAAATATTGTAAAATTGACCTGATCTTCTAAATCGTTTTACGTGTTCGTCTAATCTAAAGACATTGAGATTTTTTCCATTCCAATATGCCCTAATTCCCTCAAAGATTGAAGTTCCATAGTGAATTGCATGTGTTGTGATTGGTACTTGGGCTTTTTCTGTTAGTACATACTTTCCATCAAACCAAACATATTTTGAAAGTGGAAGTTTCATAGGAAAATTCTATCTGATGCGTATTAATCTATTTTGACCATCCTTCACGAGGAAATTTCATTCCTGCAACACG
>JANQNM010000019.1 GCA_028279625.1 Candidatus Nitrosopumilus sp.
AGTAAATCTGCAATGTTTGGTTTTCTTTCAGGCTCACTAATCTTGTATACGATATCAACATCACCAATTTTTTCAGATAAGAACTCTGCAGTATGTTCTGTAGCCATAATATTGTATCCTAACTCTTTTAGGGATGCTGCAGTTTGCAGAAGTTTTTCTTTGTTTTCTTCACCACCAATTGTAATGAGAGCTGTTCCTTCTTCAGGCAGATTATACCCAACTGAGATTAATGCCTTGGATAATGCATCATAAAAGCTCTCACCAAAGCAAGCAGCCTCACCAGTAGATTGCATTTCAACTCCTAAAACAATATCAGCCCCTTCAAGTTGCATAAATGAAAATTGTGGAACTTTAATTCCATATGTATTAACTTTGGTCCAATGATCTTTTGGAATTTTTGGAAGAGTTTTACCTAAAACTGCTCTTGATGCCAAATTGATTAGATTTGTTTTCACTAGCTTAGAGACAAAAGGCATTGAACGAGAAGCTCTAATGTTTAATTCTATTACGTAAACTTGTCCTGCATTAATTAAAAACTGCAGATTAAATGGTCCTTTAATGTTGAAGGTTCTGCCAATCTTTTCAGTATAGTCACTAATTGTTTCAATAATTTTATTATTTAGTCTCCAAGGTGGAATACACATCATAGCATCACCAGAATGAACTCCTGCACTTTCGATGTGTTCAACTAACGCACCAATGATAATATTTTTGCCGTCAGAAACTCCATCTACATCTACTTCAAGGGAGTTTAACATGAATTTTGAAATAACAACTGGATGATCTGGTGATAAAGTAGTTGCTTCATTAACATATTTTTTTAATTCTTCTTGTGACCACACCACCTTCATTGCAGCACCGCTCAAAACATACGAGGGTCTGACTAGTACGGGATACCCAACATCTATTGCAAAGTTTTTAGCTTCAGTAATGTTAGTGAATGCTTGCCATCTAGGTTGTTTAATGTGGAGTTTATCTAATTCTTGACTAAATTTAGACCTGTTTTCAGCTCGGTCAACATCAGTTGCGCTTGTTCCAAAAAGTTTGATGCCATGTTCTAAAATTTTTGGAGTAAGATTATTTGCAGTCTGACCACCTACAGAAGTAACCATTCCTTTAGCATTCTCAAATTCATTAATGTCAAGAATTCTTTCAAGAGTTAGCTCTTCAAAGTATAGTCGTTGACAAATGTCATAATCAGTGGATACCGTTTCAGGATTACAGTTTACAACAATTACATTTTTTTCTCCATTATCTTGCAATCCCCATACCATGTTGACTGTGCCCCAATCAAATTCCACACTGCTTCCAATCCTGTATGGACCTGCACCTAAGACTACAATGCCTTTTTCATTTTCTTCAATTTTCAAGTCATTTTTGTCTCCTCCATAAGTCATGTAGAGATAGTTTGTTTTTGCTGGCCATTCTGCTGCCAAAGTATCAATTTGTTTTACAACAGGCAAAATTCCTTTTGATTTTCTAATCTCTCTAACTTCAGACTCTTCTTTTTTTACAGCCCTTCCAATTTGCTTATCTGAAAAACCAAGTTTTTTTGCCTCACGTAATAAACCAGATTCTAATGCAGAGTCTGCAAGTTTTTTCTCTGTATCTACAATGTTTTTTATTTTTTCAATAAACCAAGGATCTATTGCAGAAAGTTTGTAAATTTTTTCTACT
>JANQNM010000089.1 GCA_028279625.1 Candidatus Nitrosopumilus sp.
ACATCTTGTGCACGTTCATCTGAACCATACTGAACTAATCCTAAATGTGTGTCTGAAATATGAGAAAATAACATTAGTCTAATAACAAATCTTTTTGAACAAGTCCTTGTGTTGACTCTACTGCAACTTCTTTCATTTTATCTGCATTGGCCCAAGCATTGACGGCACTTTGGTCTGCTCCCATGATTTTCTCTTTTACCTCTTCAACATGTACTAGAGATGGCAGATTTGTCCATTGGCCTACTAGAACAGCATCACCCACATTGAGTGAGGTTAATTGAGCAATCAATTCACGACTAGTAGACTCTGTTGCTGAGGCTATTTGGCGTTGATCATCTTCTTGAATTATCTTCATAATTGCAAATGAGCCCATTTGGCTTAGAACATTAAGATCTACACTACGTGGCCTCTGGGAAACTATTCCTAATCCTAATCCAAATTTTCTTCCTTCTCTTGCAATTTTTGCAGCCCAATATTTTGCACTGGTGTCATGATCTTTTGGAATGAAGACATGAGCTTCTTCTATGATGACGAAAATTGGTGAATTGAAACGGTAATTGCGTTCCCTCTTTGTTCTTCCATGTCTTGCAATGCTTGCGTCTTTTCTGTCTTTGAGTAATTGTTGTAAGTAAAATGCAACAGCTACATTAGCTTGTTTTTCTGATAATTCAGAAATGTTTAGAACATTAGTTCTTCCTTCTTTAATGAAACTTATTGGATCCCCCATATCTGGATCTAAGATATCTTCGAATCTCCTTTGAGCTTCTTCAATGATGTCTTGAACTCTGTATGCTGATGTTCTTATTTCTTTTAGTTTTTTGTCCTCTGAATTTACTATAAAATCAACTTCATTTTCTAATTTTTCCCAAAATTCTTTTGATTCTTTAACATGTTTTGTAAATGCCATTCTTAAAACTCGTTGCTGAACATTTGCACCATCTCTAATCTCTAACACTTCAGAAAGCTGATCTGCATCTAATAATCTAGGATTAATTTTTGCATCAATAACATTTACTCTTGGTATGTTAAGAGATGTGTAATCATTATGGTAATCAAAAATTATTACTGTTCCTTTTAATTTTGAAATTTGTTTTGTTACTAAAGATACAAGATTACTTTTCCCCATACCTGTCATGGCTAAAATTCCTAAATGTCTTGAAACAATTTTGTCCAAATTTACTTTGGCATCTATTGTTTTGTTACGTAATAGATTTCCAATCTTTACCCATCCATCATTTTTAGGGCTAAAGATTTCCTCAAGGTCTTGTTTTGTCGGTTGTGCTATTTCTGTGCCTGGAATTGGTGGGATTGAGGGGATAATGGATTGACCTTTTCTTAAATTTTCTAAAAATCCTAAAATTCCAATATGTGCAGTAAATGTTTTGTCTCTTTTGTTTAACTCTGCAATCTCTGTACTTTCAGCTGCTTCATCAAAATTTCTTACATCTGTAAAAGCAGCACTAGAAACAGAAGATCTTTCAACTAATCCTAGAATCTCTCCTTCTTCTGAGGCAATTTTGATGTATTCTCCTACTGACAAAGCTCGTGAGGTAATAGCTGTAACAAATATTGGCTTTGATTCACCAATCACAAATCCTAGACTCAACCTAATACCTCTCTTGAACCTATTTCATTACTTAATCCCAACAAACTCACCATTTTTGCAAGCTCTTTATCAGATATTTTACAGTTATTGTGTGCAAGCTTGAGTGCATATGGATAACCGCCAATACTAGTTTTGTATAACTTGTTCATTATCGATTTTATGTAATTTTCATCATATTGATCGCCTAAAAATTCAAGTTTGATTATTGGAGTCGAATCACTTAATCTTACAAATGTGGATGAAATGACTTTATCAGAACCATATTTCTTTTCAACAAAAATTTTGCTAAATCCTGGATTGTTTGTGACATGATTGTAATAGAAGATATCTCCAGCTAGAGAACCTAATTTTTCAAATTGTTTTTTTGTGTTGGATGTTTTTGCAATAAAGATAACATTGTTCTTTTTTCTCATTGTTTTTACAACTAATGCGTCTAGTGATGATTGTCTTGTCATAAATTGCGAATGGAGAGAACCGTCCATTAACACCAAATCTACCAAATCAACTGTTTTTTCACAAGCATCAATTTCCATCTTACTTGCAATTCTTGAAAGGTCTGTATCTGAGCCTAATCCTGACTCATGCAAGTCTGCGAGAACTTCCCCATCAGACTTTATTGAAACAGCAGTTGTTGCCCATAACTCAATTCCTTGAAATTTTGTATTATTGAAACTTGAATCAATCCCTGCAGTCACTACCTCTTCTTTTGTAGGCGTAAAATCAACCCAATTTTCACGTGCTTTGTTAATAATTTCTTCAAATTTTGGACCCCTTAGAACAGATAACATCTTGTCTCTGTTTACAATGGCATCTTTGTAGACCGAATTGAGCACAATTGTAGTTCGTTGGTTTGAATAAAATCTTTAGGTTATACTGAACATTGACAAACTAGATCCACCAAAATCGATCCCTAACCTAGAATTATTAAGTGATAAATTCTAGTTACAAATGCTTGAAAAGAATAGGTTTGCTTGGATGTGGAGCCATAGGGACCCAGATTGCTTTAGCAATTGATTCTGGAAAAGTACCTGCAACTTTAACTCATGTATATGATGGCTCTAAAGAAGCATCTGCATCTCTTGTTGAAAAACTAAAAAACAAACCTACAATTGTTGAAAATTCCCATCTTTTATCATCAAATCCAATTGATATTGTTGTTGAAGCTGCATCTCAGGATGCAGTTAAAGATGTAGCATTAAGTGTTTTACAAAACAAAAAGGATCTGATGATTATGAGTGTGGGTGCTTTACTTGATGAATCTATCTATGACATTTTATCTGATGCTTGCAAAGATTTCAAAAAAACTATCTATCTTCCATCTGGTGCAATCTCTGGCCTAGATGGAATAAAATCAGTCAAAGATGAACTAGAGTCAATTACAATAACAACTACAAAACATCCTCGTTCTCTAAAAGGCGCAAAATTTTTTGAATCCTCTGAAATTGATTTAGATAAAATTGAATCTTCAACAATTATCTTTGAAGGAACTGCAAAAGAGGCCGTTACATTATTTCCTGCTAACATCAATGTTGCAGCATTATTATCATTATCTGGAATTGGTAGTGAAAACACTAGTGTCAAAATTGTTGCTGATCCAAACACTGACAAAAATACTCATCACATTGAAGCAAGTGGAAAGTTTGGAAAAATGACATTTATCATAGAAAATTTCCCTGACCCAAATAATCCCAAGACAAGTAGATTGGCAATTCTATCTGGAATTGAAACTTTGAGAAAGTATTGTTCTGATGAGATACAGATAGGAACCTAATATGGCAATAATTGCCACATTTGACAGCTTTTTTGAAAATTATGGGCTGCTTCCCATTCTTTAAATTCCTGCTGCTTCAATTTTTTGTGGTCTATGCTAGTACAACAAGCCTCCAAACTCAAAGATGAGATCTTGAGACTCAAAAAAGAAAAAGATGTGGTAATTTTAGCACATAATTATCAAATTCCTGAGGTTCAAGATGTGGCAGATTTTACTGGCGATTCTTTAGGTCTATCAAGACAGGCAGCCAAAGTTCCACAAAAAACAATCTTGTTTTGTGGTGTAAATTTCATGGCAGAAACTGCAGCAATTATTAGTCCACAAAAAAAGGTAATTCTCCCAGATTTAGAAGCTGGATGTTCTTTGTCTGATTCTATCACTGTTGATGAATTAAGAAACTGGAAGAAACAACATCCTGGAGCAATTGCAGTTGGATATGTAAACACAACAGCAGAAATTAAAGCTGAATTAGATTATTGTTGCACATCATCAAATGCCGTTAATGTTGTAAAAGCAATTCCTGAAGATAAAGAAATTTTATTCTTACCTGACATGTTCCTTGGTTCTTATGTTGCAAAAATGACTGGAAGAAAAAATATGCATATTTGGGCAGGAGAATGTCATGTACATGCAGGAATTACTCCTGAAGATGTTACAAAAAAATTAGATTCTATGAAAGATGCTGAATTTGTTATTCATCCTGAATGCAGTTGTACTACTCCTATGATGTATGATGTTGCAGATGGAAGTTTTGATGATCAAAAAGTTTCAATTCTTTCAACTGAAGGAATGCTGAATCATGTAAAAGATTCAAAAGCAAAAAACTTTGTTGTAGCAACTGAAACAGGAATCTTGTATAGAATGAGACAACAAAACCCTGACAAAACATTTGTTCCTGCTTCTGAAAAAGCTGAATGTCAATACATGAAAATGATTACTCTTGAAAAAGTCTATGATGCTCTTGTAAATGAAAAAAACATTGTAACTGTTCCTAAAGAAATTGCAGACAAAGCACGTCTAGCAATTGATAGAATGCTTGAAATCAGCTAAACTAGAATATGGTTGGATTATTCAGTAGGTCTCCAAAAGATCCTAACAAGAAAAAGAATGATGAAAAAATTAAAGAACTAAAAAAACTTGTTAAAGAAAAAAAATATGATCAAGCCTTCAAATCAGGCACAGAATATCTCAGGAAGGTTTCAGGTCATCCAGATGTTCTTTTCACTATGGGTGGAATTTGTTACTTGAAAAAAAAGTACAAAACTGCAATTTTTTATTTTGATAAAGCCCTTGAAATTGGCTCCTATGACACTGAATCTTTATTGTTAAAGGCCTATTCTCATCAAAAACTTGGAGAAAAAAAGAAAGCAATTCAATGCTGTGAAAAAATTCAAGAAGTTGATTCAAAAAATAAATCTGTTTTAGAATTATTAGAACAATTAAACTCCTAAATTTCTAGACTCATATCAATTCCTTTTACAGAATTTGTGATACTTCCAACTGAAATAATGTCTACTCCTGTTTGACCATACTTTGAAATATTTTTGAAATTTATCCCACCTGACGCCTCAAGTAATACTTTGTTTCGTAATTTTTGATTTTTTAGAACTTTGATTGTTTTTATGATCTGAGCAGGAGTAAAGTTGTCTAGCATGATTATTGTTGCACCTTCTCTTGCAGCAAGTACTGCATCTGAAGTATTTTCAACTTCAACTTCAAACTTTCTATGTTTTCTTTTTGCTTTTTTTATCAAAGACAATAAAGAATCTGATACAGCAATGTGATTATCTTTTATCATTACCATTTCATCTAATCGTAATCTGTGTTTTTTACCTCCTCCAATGTCTACTGCTTCTTTATCAAAGTATCTCAGTCCAGGCGCAGTTTTTCTTGTTGCATACAATTTGGTTTTCTTTGGTATTTTTTTTACAAGATTGTTTGTCTGAGTAGCTATTCCACTCATTCTTGTAAGTAAATTCAGTGCTGTTCTTTCACAAGTCAAAATCTTTCCTGCGTCCCCTGTGATGGTCATCACAGTTTGATTTGGTCTTATTTTTGAGCCATCTTTTTTCAAAATTTTTGAATTACATCCCTTTAGTTTGAAAATCTGTTTTGCGTAAGATGCCCCTGCAACAATTGCATCTTCTCTTGAGATAATTTTTACAGTGATCCTTTTCTTTGGTACAAGAACACTAGTTATGTCTCCTTTACCAATATCTTCAGCTAAAAACTGCAACAATTGTTTTTTAGAATTAAATGACAACATTATGGTAAAATGCTATTGTAATTTTAAAGATTTAGAACTGATTATGTTACTTTGATTGCGTATTTTCCTTTTTGAGCAATACCTAGAGTCTTTGAGATTTCTGAATTTGCTGGATCAACAACAAGTACAATTCCACTCCAATCTGGTGTCAAGTCTGATGATTTACAAACTGGACAAACTTTAGCTACTGTAACATACTTGCATTTTCTGCATGCCATTTCTCGTGCCATCTTAACTTGCCTCTACTTCTGCTTCTTTTGCTGGTTCGTCTCCACCGCCTCCAGCTTTCTTTATCTCTTCATCAATCCACTCATCTGCACCAAGGAATGGTTGTCTACATGTAATTCCAATTTTACCCATTGCTGCAGCTTTACCTAATGATACTGCAGTAATTCTTGCTCTAAGTGTTGAACCAACCTTTAGAGTTCTTCCACTTTGGTTAGCTAAAATCATTCCAGATTTAACATCACTCTTTAGATAATCATCCATTACTTGTGACAAGTGCAAAAGTGCATCAGTTGGACCAATTCTTACAAATGCTCCAAAGTCTGTAATATCTACAATTTCTCCTTGAACAATTTCTTGTAATTTTGGATAAAATGTTAATGCTTCAAACTGTACTTTGTGAAATGTGCCACCGTCTCCGGCAATCATCTTTCCCATTTCATCAACTTTAGCATCTAAAATCATAATGATATATCCCAAATCAGCATTAATCATACTCTCGTATTTTTCTTTGAGAATGTTAATTGCTGCCTTTTTGAGTGTGGTTCCAAACAAGCTTGGAGGAATCCTAACGACATCAACTAGAGTAGATATAGAAAACAACTGTGCTGTTTTTCTTGAATTTCAATTTATGAATCTTTGGGTAATTTTGTGCTCAAAATTCTAAAGATTTTGGGTATTTTTCAAAAAAACCTCAATTTTTTCTATGCAAAATTTGTGTATAGTTGAATCATAGAAAAAATCAATTTTCCATTCAAGAAAAATCAAAATTTGATTCTAGACTTAATTCTGTAATGATAAGGTCTGCCTAAGAATTTCTAGGTTTAAATACTGTAGAATGACTTTTTGACGCAATGGTTGGCATCGATCAAGTACTCGAAAAACTCAGTACTGTAATTGACCCAGACTTGAAAAAAGACATTGTCTCAATGGGTATGATAAAGGACTTGGAACTAAATGATGGTAATCTCAAATTTACTTTGGAATTAACAACACCTGCATGCCCATTTAATGTCGAAATTGAAGATGATGTTAGAAAAGTCATTGGTGAACTCTCTGATTTGAAAAGCTTTGACATGAATGTCACTGCAAAAGTTATGGAAGGACGTTCACTTGATGACGATACTGGCATGGCAACTGTCAAAAATATTATTGGTGTTGCAAGTGGAAAAGGTGGAGTAGGAAAATCTACAGTTTCATTGAATTTAGCTTTAGCATTACAACAAACAGGAGCCAAAGTTGGATTACTTGATGCTGATATCTATGGCCCAAGTATTCCATTAATGCTTGGGATGAAAGATGGTTACATGGAAGTTGAGGATAACAAATTGCAACCAGCTGAATCAAATGGACTTAAGGTTGTTTCATTTGGTTTCTTTGCAGAACAAGCACATCAAGCAGCAATTTATCGTGGCCCAATTATTTCTGGAATTCTAAAACAATTCCTAGTTGATACTAATTGGTCTGACTTGGATTATCTTATAGTTGATCTTCCTCCTGGAACAGGTGATATCCCATTAACGTTAGCACAAACCATTCCTATCACTGGAATTCTTGTAGTTACAACTCCTCAAGATGTTGCAAGTAATGTTGCTGTAAAAGCAATTGGAATGTTTGAAAAACTAAACGTTCCAATTATTGGTGTTGTTGAAAACATGAGTCACTTTGTATGTCCTGGAGCTAATGAGAAACATTACATCTTTGGAAAAGGAGGAGGAAAAAAGATTAGCGAACAATTCAACATGCCTTTCTTAGGTGAAATTCCATTAAACTCTGGAATTATGTCTGGTTCTGATTTGGGCAAACCCATTATGATTACAAATCCTGATTCACCAAGTGCTGTTGCATTTAAAACAGCTGCAAAAAACATTGCTGCACAATGTAGTATTCTTGCAGCAAAACTACAACAAGAAATGGAAACAGAAAAGTCTAGTGAAGAATCAACAGCAGAAGCAAGCACTTCAAACTAGTACGAATTCCAGTGAAATTACCTGAATCTCTTAGAGAACAATTGAAAATTCCTTTAGGAATATTACTGCCTGAAAGCCAGGCTGATAAGGAAAATATTCAAAAACACATTGACGAAAATTCCTACATCATAACTGTTGGTGATAGAACCACTGAAAAGATGATTGAATTTGAATTGATTCCTTCTTTGCAAATAATTGACAGTCAAGAAAAGAGAGTAACACGAGAACCACCAAAACTTTCAGAAAGTACGACTGAGATTAAAATTGATAATCCTGCAGCAGAAATTACTCCTCAAAGCATAGATACAATCAAAGAAGCATTTTCGATGAATCCTCCAATAAGAATTAGAGTTAATGGGGAAGAAGATCTTTTAGTAATTCCTGTTTGCATTTATGCTCCTGAGAATGCAATTGTAATGTATGGGCAACCAAACGAAGGCCTAGTAATAGTTAAAGTGACTCCAGAAATTAGAAATAAAACACAAACCCTACTTGATTCAATGGAATAATTGGGGTGTGATGAGACGGTGGCTGTATGATTAATGATTACACTACTAAAACCTCTGACCCTATTAATTCATAATTCTGAAATTCAAGTATCAATTACCGAAATGAACTTAACTAGACTAATTTACATCTAAACCAAATGATTACTTTTGAAAATAGGATTCTATATGAATACAAAATAAAAAAAGCTAAAATTGACACTCTTGCAAATTCTATCCTAACTCACAGAACACCAAAGGGCTCTGAAGCAAAAGCAACTTCTGACTTTCTTGATATTTTAATTGATGAAATCGATCGATTCTATGAAGAACATAGTGAAATTTTATCCAATAACGGCAAAAGTCCTCATCCTCGTTCACGTCTTCCTGAAAATAAATCATGGAGTGAAAATATTGAAAAGTTTTATGAGAAAAACCCAAAGAGACGACCGAAAAAGTAATCTTGTAACCAATACGCTTAAGTTATCATAAAAATTCCCAGTTTGATATAATGAAAGTAACCGTAAAAGAAGGTTGGAGTAGTCAGAGTAAACTTGCTATAACAGCTATTGTAGGTGGCGTATTGGCAATCATTTCAGCGGTTGCACTGGATTGATTCTTGAAATTTTCTATTTTACAAAAACTAATCAACTAAAATTCCTACAAGAATTGACATTTCAAGATAAACACATTGCAAGATATGTGATTATGTGAAACTTGATCCTGATTTGAGATTGCAAATTTTAGAAAAAGTTGGAATTTACTCTAATAGATTCTCCATTCCTGAGCCTACAATCCTACTTACGACTAAAGAAGTCCTAGATGCTCCTAAAGAAATGACTGAAGGAAGGCGAACTTCTGCATACAAATACTATGGTGTTGCATATCTCCAACACAATCTTGTATTCATCAATGTTAGAAAGATACCAGATGAAAAAACTCTTGAAAATACCATTGTTCATGAACTGATCCATATGAGATTCCCATATCTTGCTCATGGAAAGCGATTCAACAAACTGGTTCGTCAAGGACTTAGAGGAAAAACCTTTTTGCCATACAGAAAAAGAAGCAAAATTTCTGCTATTTGATTTATATTTCCCAGATTTAGGCAAGCTGAGTATAACATGGAAATCTCTGAGATTCTGCCATTTATCGCAGGAATTGCATCATTTTTAGTTGCAGGGGGATTAGTTGCTTGGATTTCAAAGCAACCTTCTGGAACAAAAGAAATGATGGATATCTCAAATGCTGTCAAAGTTGGTGCTGCAGCATTTCTAAAAAGAGAGATGAAAATTATTGTTCCAGTTGCAATTGCATTAACAGTAATTATTGGAGCGTTTCTAACACCATCAAACGGTCTTGCTTTTGCAGTAGGTGCAGCATTATCTGCAGTAGCCGGAATTATCTCATTAAAAATTACAGTAAAAGCAGCAGTAAGAGCTGCACATCTAAGTAGTAGCGGTTTAGGAAAGACTTTTGCTATGGCCTTTAGAGGTGGAGCAACCGTTGGTCTTGCAGTACCTGCAATGGCATTAATGGCAATTGCTGGTTTGTATGTTGTTTTCCCTGATCCAATTACAATTGCTGGTGTAGGAATTGGAGCAAGTCTAATTGCACTATTCATAAGAATTGGTGGTGGTATTTTCACAAAGGCAGCAGATATGGGTGCTGACTTGGTAGGAAAAGTTGAAGCAAATATTCCTGAAGACGACCCTAGAAACCCTGCAACTATTGCAGACAACGTAGGAGATAACGTTGGAGATGCAGCAGGAATGGGTTCAGATGTTTACGAATCTTACATTGTTACAATTTTAGCTGCATTACTAATTGCAGCATTAATCGGTGCACCAAACTACTTCCTTTATCCAATTCTTATTGGCTCATCTGGAATGATTGCATCCATCATTGGTGTTGTTATTGTTGGCTCAAATGGAGTAACAGATGTGATGAAACCGCTTAATCGTTCATTTTATGTTTCAGCAGCAATTGCAATTGGGTTAAACTATGTGTTTATCACTCAATTCATTGAACAATCATCAGCAGGAATTGCTTTGTTTGGAACAACTGTAATTGGAGTTATTCTTGTTCCGGTTATTCAAAAAATTACTGACAATTATACTAGTTACAAGCATGGACCTGTCAATGAAATTGCAGATTCTGCAAAATGGGGATATGCATCATTAACATTAATGGGAATTATCAAAGGAATGCAATCTACAGGACCATTTATGATTGCACTAGTTGTTGCAATAATCATTTCTTATACAATCGCATCTGCTGCTGCTCCTGAAGGAACAGATCCGGTATTATATGGAATCTTTGGTACTTCACTTACTGCAATGGCAATGTTGAGTCTTGCAGGAATTGTTCTAAGTATTGATGCATTTGGTCCTATTGCAGATAATGCAGGAGGAATTGTTGAGATGACTGGAATGGGTGAAGAAAACCGTAAAGTCACAGATGAAATTGATGCAGTTGGAAATACTACTAAAGCAGTCACAAAAGGATTTGCTATTGCAAGTGCTGCATTGGCTGCTCTAGCAATGATTCAGGCATTCCAATTTGAAGCATCTCATATCTTTGAAGGTGTTTTGGAATTGGATTACAGCTTAACAAATCCTGCAATAGTTATCGGACTTTTGATTGGTGGTTTGATTCCGTTTATCATTACAGGACAACTCATTAACGGTGTATCCCGTGCCGCTGGAAAGATGGTAGATGAGGTTAGACGACAATTTAAATCAGATCCAGAAATTCTTACTGGTAAATCAAAGCCAGATTATGCTAAATGTGTAGATATTGCAACGGTAGCTTCAATTAGAGAACTTTGGAAACCTGCACTTGTTGCAATAATTGCACCTATCATTCTTGGAATCATTCTGGGTCCAACTGCTGTAGCTGGATTGTTAATGGGTTCAGTTGTTACTGGAATTCTATTGGCATATCACTTAGCAAACACTGGTGGCGCATGGGATAATGCAAAGAAGTTAGTTGAGATGAAAGGTGAAAAAGGCTCTGAAGTTCACAAAGTTGCAGTTGTAGGTGATATTATTGGTGATCCATACAAAGACACTGCAGGTCCTGCATTAAACACAGTAATCAAATTACTTAACACAATTGCAATCGTGTTTGTATCTGCATTTGTTGCAATACTTGCAATCTAGTTATTCTTCAACAATTAGAGTCATATCTAACTCATCTACTTGAACTTGAATTGCTTTTTTCAAAGTATCATATGTTTGTCACAGAATTTGAAATAATCATCTGATGTCTGGAAATACCCACAAATCCATTTGGTTTTTTATCTCCTTCAACAATCCATTTAGAATACTTGTGTTGTGACATACATGAGAAAAATTATAGTCAGAATAAAATCTAGATGTTTTCAAATTAAAAAGGAAAAAAAGAGTTTAAGGACAGCCTTCCATTTTTTGGATAAAGTAGCCGTTTTCCTTAATTGCCTGTTCAACAGGCTCTGGTGCACCTTGTGAGTGGCAAAATTGACATTCATTTTGAGTCATTGTTGCATCGCCTTCACCAATAGATGATAACCATTCTTTACCATATGTAATGGCTTTCTCATGGTCTTTTTCACCAGTAATTACATCAAAGTGCATGGTATGACCATCTGCTGCTTTGACATAGGTGTCGTATACGTGAATTTCCATAACTGTTGAATAAAAAAAGGGATATTTAATTCAAAGATCATTACAAATTCATGAAATACAAAGTACAAATCAAACTACATGATTGTTCTATAGATATAGAATTAGACGATTCTAATTCTCCAAATACCGTAAAGGAATTTGTTGAAAAACTCCCCTTTATTGTAGACCTTAATGTTTGGGGTGATGAGATTTACTCTTCAAAGTCTCCAATCTCTCAACCTGAAGAAAATGCAAAGTCTCCTGTTGATCTAAATGATGTGGCATACTGGCCAACAGGCAAAGCAATTTGTTTGTTTTATGGTCCAACTCCAATAGGAGAACCTGGTGAAATTACTCCTGCATCTCCTGTAAACATTATTGGAAAAATTATTTCACCAGACAAAAAGATTTTAGAAAAAACCGAAGGCGAAACTGCTACATTTAGTCTAAAAAATTAATTCTCTTGAATTGGAATCTCTGTAACTTCTGATTCTAGTCTATATGCTTTGAAGTCCTTGTTAATTCCTGAATAAATAACCCAAGCAACTGGGTTACTCTCCATGAACATCTTATCTGTGTTTGATGGATATGCTTCTGAATTTGGATGTGAATGAAATATTCCAATTACATCAAGGCCTTTTTTCTCAGCAGTCTGATAGCCTTCAATTAATTGTTCATTGGAAATTGTAAAGTTTACAGGTGATTCTTCTATATTTTTTGTTAGAAATACTTCTGAAACACTTTCATTTTTCCCAAATAATATTGCGCATGATTCATTTGGTTTTTCATTTTCTGCGTGCTCAGTTAGAATTTTTTTATCTGATTGTGATAAGATGATTTTTTGCAAATCTATTCTACGTTAACGGTTCCAACCATCCATGGATGGAAAATACAGTAGTAATCAAAACTTCCAGCTTCATCAAACGTATGTTCGAAAGTGTCTCCCGCCATTAATGTCTCAGTGTCAAATATTCCGTCTGGTCCACTGTCTGGATTTCCAGAAGTTGAAGTATGTACTGTGGAATCAACATTCTCCCAAAGAACTGAATCACCAACTGAAATGTTTACAACTTCAGGATCGTAATAGATTTGTCCGTCTGCAGGAACTGCAGCTCCTTCAGGAATTAAGACCTTGATTGGTTCTTTTGGTGCTTCAATAATTAGTGTTGAAACCATCCAAGGATGTACAATACAAAAGTACTCGTACTCTCCAATTTCTATATCAGTTGTATCTAAAGTAAATACTCCGCCTGCATCAAGTAAACCTGTATCAAATGTTTCACCCATGTCCTCAAAACTTGTAGATGTATGTGCTACAGAATCCGCATTAGTCCATTCAACCAAAGTTCCTTGCTGCACAACTGCAACATCAGGATCATAGTCTGGATTTCCTTGTGTTGCAGAACCTTCCAAGATTTCAATTGCAAATACCGGTCCAGTTGGTGCAACTTCTTCTTCAACTGGCTCTTCTACAACAGCTTGTGGAATCATATAGGTATCTGGGGTAACAAATCCAAATGCTACCCATGCAATAATTCCTGTTGCAGATGCAATTCCGACAATTGAACCAACTGGTTTAAGATATACCGGATGTTTCATTGCAAGATATGCTATAATGATTGAAGGGAATGCAATTCCCATTAAGATTCCTGTGATTGTTACAGTGTAAGCTGAAGTGTTCATAGTAAATGCATAAGTACCAAATGCCAATCCTATTGACAAAATTACCAAAGTCGTTGCCTTGGCTCTATTGCTAGTTGAGACTCCTCCATCAAGAATTCCTGTTGCTAAGAAGATTAATCCTATAAAGAATGTCAAACCAGTCAAGGCATGCATTCCATCAATGAAGGTATGTGCTAAGCCTGCATAAGATAACGTAAGACCAGCCAAACCTATGGCTGTTAATCCCATTCCCGGCATCATGAGGTCCCAATTACTCATTCAAGGTAGCTGGTAGGACTGAGATACTTATTCCTTTTGAAATATGATAGATCTACTAGACGAAGAAATTAAATGGCTTTGGAATAGGATAGAGTGAGATTGGGCCTTAATGAAATAATGGAGATTTCCAAACCACGAATTGTTGTTCTTTTAGTAATTACTGCTGTAACTTCTATGTATGGTGCCAGTAAACTTGTTCCAGGTGCACCTGAGCTAGATTATTGGTCATATTTGCATATAATTATTGCAGGAGCTTTAGCATCTGCTGGTTCTAGTGCACTAAATCACTATTATGATAAAGACATTGATCCAAAAATGAAGAGAACTAGCTCTAGACCAATTCCATCAGGACGTATGGCAGCTTCTCATGTTTTGATCTATGGTTTAGTTGTAAGTTGTATTTCGGTAATCTATGGTTATTTTGCATTAAATGCAGTATCTGCTTTCTTTATTGCATTAGGAATCTTCTCTTATGTCATAATTTACACCGCTTGGCTAAAACGCCTCAATACTTCTAACATTGTAATTGGTGGAATTGCTGGTAGTGCAGCATCTTGGGCTGGATGGTCAGCTGCTACAGGTAGTATGGATTTGTTAGGATTCTTAGTTGGATTCTTAGTCTTTGTTTGGACTCCTTCTCACTTTTGGTGTCTTGCAATGAAAATTAAAGATGAATATGCAGAAGCAAAGGTTCCAATGTTGCCTGTAGTAATTGGAATGCAAAAAACATCAAAGTACATTTTAGGTAACACAATAATTTTACTTCCATACTCATTGATTCTTTCATTTATTCCAGATGGAATGGGTCTTGTTTACACTGTAATTGCAGCTGTGTCTGGAGGGTTGATGCTTGTATATCATTACAAACTAACAAAGACTCCTACATCTGAATTTGCATGGAAAGCATACAAAGTAACTGCTCCTTATCTTACAATCATTTTTGTTGCTGTTGCATTAGATGCAGCATTTCACGTGCCTTTCTTCTAATAATTATTTTTCAAAGCCTGGAAAACTTGCTTCATAATCTTTTTCCATCATTTCTTTATTTTGTTCTTCAACCTCATCAACTTCTTTCTCTTCAATGAAAACTTCAATTCTACGTTCATCTTTTGTTATCCAAGAAACTTTGATGAGTCCTAAGATCTCTAAATCTAATAATATTTTGTTGAATCTGTCTTGAGCTAAGGCATATCCATCTTTTGTTAGCATTTTGTAAAGTTCAACATCAGTTAGAGAACTT
>JANQNM010000101.1 GCA_028279625.1 Candidatus Nitrosopumilus sp.
AGGTTTCTTGTTGAACGAGGAGCTTGTCCTGCAGTATCAACAATTATGGCTTTGAATTTTTTATCAACTTTTTCTTCTACAAATCGGGTAAACAGACCACCCTTTTCTATTGCGATGACAAGTTCAGCACTGGTATCAACAAGCTCTGCACTACTCAAACTGGGTCCAATAAGATAACCATCAGGATGATCTGAAAGGTTTGATCTTCTTCCTTCATAACCTGGTACAGTGTATTCAATTACCAGATCCCCAAAAACACTACTTCTTTCTTCAGGAAAAATATGTAACTCTTCTCTAGGTCGGGTTAAAACTGCCTCAAGATCAACAATAATGTTATCAGATTCGGGTTGATCTTCAAAATCAACTGCGAAAGCTTGAGAAGAATAATAAATATCCCTAAGTGTGGAAGATTTTTTTTCATTAACTAATCTATTGGCAAAAAATGCTAACCACATCAACTGCGTAAATGAACGAAGTTGAGACATATTTCGGGAACTTCTTAGACTAGCATTTGTTCCAAGAATGTACTGACGCAGTTGTTTATCATATACTATGTTACTAACAGATCTACTAGGAACTGAAAATGAGGGAAAATTCCCTTTATCAAGTGTATCATAAATTTCAGAGCCTTTATTTTTTAATAATTGTGCTAGAGTCTTTCTTTTTTCCTCAGTAGATTTTTTTGTGGATTTTTTAGGTTTCTGCTTCAACAGTTACTGCCTCCTTTAACATTTTTTTATAATCTGGTTCTTTCTTTTTGCCTGCAAGCTCAGTACAGAATTGTGCAACAAGTGGAATATATTTTGAATAAAGATTCGCTCTCTTTTTGTCCATTTCAGCCTGACCTCTTTTTGACATGTATGATGCTAATTTTCGTGACAAAAATTGTAGAGCAAGTCTTAATTCTCGTTCAATCTCTTGTCTATCGGCAACATTTTCTTTTCCTACAGTTTTATATGGAATTTTTGTTGAACAAATATGAGATACAATTACAAGAGGTGGATCTCCTTTTACTTTGTATCTAGCCCAATCAGTATCATTTACAACTTTTAAAACAACATCACTTCCTTCATCATATAGTAGTGGAATTCTATTTGCAAATCTGTAAACCTTAGTTCCTCCGGTAGGAATTTCACCTCCATAAGCTATTCCCATTTCAACAATAAACGGAAATCCAGAATAAGCTGAAGCACCACGTTGAATTACAGATACAAAATCAGGATTAAAAAAAGCCTTCATTCCTTTTTCTAAAGGTTCTGGTCCTAAAGGAGCAAGACAACTAGGATCAGGCGATAAGAAAGTAGGAAATTTTTGCAATGAATCACTAAGCTTTACAAGTTCTTCATTACTCATTGTTCCAATTCTTTTTTCTGGTTTAAATCCTGCAAACTCTGCAAACTTTTCTGCAGTAGTTCGTCCAACCCTTTGAAATCTTTTTGTTAAAAATGATGCTAGCATTTCTCCTTGTGTAGTGTTTGTAAGCTGTCTATAATAATCACTTTCAGGATCCATGTCGATTGTAAATGATTTCGATTCTCCGTAATCCCAATAAGTTAATTGCTTGCTAAAAAGATCAAGATCATCAATTCGAATTTTACTTAATTTATTAAAATCCATTTTCAAAAACGACATGACTGCAATTACTACTCTAACATTACGAGAAAGAGATGACCAACGTTTTTTAGCTCTACTCATAATTTCAGAATAATTTAGATCTTTTTTCTTTAATCCTAACTCACTTCTAACTTTCTCAATTGTTTTATTGTCAACAGTTGGAATAGCAAACTTTGAATCTTCAACCATTCTTTTGATAGTTTCAACATCTACACCATAGGGGTGGGGATTGAGAATAGTTGGAGCAGGAGGCATTGTTCTTACAATTTTTGTATAACGGAATTTTTCTCCCTTAGGATCATCAAAAGTTACAGTTGCGTATGGAGTAATTAGGGAGGTTTGATATACATAATCTCGAATTTTTGCGCCTGCTTTGGAATAATCTCCTTCAAGACAAATACTAACTGATAAACCAGTTTTTGAAATTTCTTTAGTTTCATGTTTTAATATTACAGGTTTGTTTTTTTGAATATCTAATAATAATTCATATTCATCTTGAGTTTTTCCATCTGTAGAGCTTTTTACATGAACAGGTTTGTTTGTAGTTATTTGGCCATAAAGAATAGCCATAGTTGCTCCTAGCCCAAACATTCCTCGTGCTTGCTTTAATCCAAATTTTGAACCATA
>JANQNM010000105.1 GCA_028279625.1 Candidatus Nitrosopumilus sp.
CACTCTACAAGAACTCAGTCTTCGTAAAAGGTTGGACTGAATTAATCGATTAGATTAGTTCATTTTTAATTTCTTTTTCTTATTTTTAGATTTTAACAGAACTTGATGCGTTTTGTATTGGTTCAGGCAGAGGGTAATTTTCAGAATTAATAGTAATTATCAGCTTTTAGAATAACTGCCAGGCATAATATACACTAGAAAAATAGAAGTCTTGATATTCATATAAAATATAGTCTGAAGTAAATTGTCGATCTCATTTAATCTTGATAAAAAGCTCATTTTCCTAGTACTGATAGTTTCAGTAATAGCTCTGACCATTACAGGATATCTGAGTTTCAGTTATGCTGATCAAATATTGAAACAAAGAGCTGGAGATCAATTATTAGGAGAATCAACAGTGAGAGGTGAAACTCTTCGATTACTTTTTGAATCTAGGATTGAACAAAATAATATTCTTGCAAATGATCCAATGATTCAACTTTTGGTTACAGAAATGAACCAAGTACCAGTTGAAGAATTAAAAGAAATTAAAGAAGACAAACGTAGGGAATTTTTAATTCAAGTACAAGCTTTTCAGGAATTAATTGGATTTTCTATAGGTTTTGAAGATGTAAAAATTATTGGAAACAATGGAAAAATTTTCTTTTCTCTAGTAGGAGTTGGAAGTGAGGACTATGAAAACGAACCACTATTCCAACGAGGAATAAATGAATCATTTATTGAATTTGAACCTGCTGAAGGTGGAAAAAAGATGATTGTTGTATCTCCAATTTTTTCAGATGACAGCAAGAAAGGTGACGAACCAATAGGAGTGATCATTTCAAGAATGAGGACTACAGCAATAGATAACATTTTGATAAATAGAAGTGGATTAGGAGAAACTGGAGAAGTTTACATTGTAAGTAACCAATATTTGATGCTATCAGAATCAAGATTTTTTGAAAATGCCGTATTTCAGCAAACAGTAGACACGGTTGGTGTTCAGAAATGTTTTGTTGAAGGCAAAGAGCATGTTGGATTCTATCCTGATTACAGAGGAATTCCAATCTATGGTTCTTCATACTGTGCAGAAGACTTGGGAATAGTTTTGTTAGCAGAAATTGATGAGGCAGAAGTAGAAAAACCAATAGATATTCTTCAAGATAGAATTTTCCAGACAGGAATTGCAATTACAGTTGGAATGGGAATTGTTGCATTTGTGATTTCAAAGTCTCTCTCAAGACCACTAATCAAACTTAAACAGGCTGCAAACACCATTGCTAACGGAAATTTTGATGTCAGAACAAATATCAATACCAGAGACGAGATTGGTGAACTATCAAATGCATTTGATTCAATGGCTCAAAAACTTCAAGATTCATTGATTGAGATTAAAGAAAAAGAAGACGTCATAAAACAACAAGAAGAAATTTTGTTGAAGTTTTCTCAACATTCACAAAATGATTGTGTAGGAGTCATAGACATGAAAGACTCTACAAAGATTTCAGCAAAATTATCAGAAGAAGAATTTAGCAAGTTATATGAGATATTTCTTAATTTTATGGCAAAAATTGTTCGAGAACATAATGGTGAGATTGTAAAGAGTATAGGAGATGCTTTGATGTTTAGATTTGCTGACATAAAACCACACGACATTGAAGCAATGCAAAATGTTGTGGAATGTTGTTTATCTATGCTTGAGTCTCATGGAAAATTAAAAGAAGAACTCAAAAATGCAAATCTACCAGAATTAAATTACAAGATTAGTGCTACTTATGGTTCTGTCAAGGTAGCTGAAAGTACTACATCTAATATCGCAGATATTTTTGGACCAACAGTAAATCGATGTTTCAAGATTAATGCACTTTGTCCAAAAAATAGTCTTGTAGTTGGAATTAATCTCTATGAGACACTAAAGAATCAACCACAATATGTTTTCACAGAACTCTGTATTATTGAGATGAAACAAAAATATGATTATAGTATTTTTGAGGTTAGAAGAAAACTTTCAGATGTTTTAGAACAAAATAAACCTGGTTCAGAATAAGATAGATTATTTAGAAAATCCAAACTTTGAAGCCCAACCACCTTTCTGTTTTTTTGTTGGCTTTTTTGAAAGATTATCTAACATTTCATATGTAATTGTAAATCCACGACCTACTAGTGTTGCATCTTTTCCATACTCTTCTTTGTTAGGCACAAATTCATCAGCTAGATCTTTGATTTTTTTAGTCTTAACATCAAACAATCTAATTTTTTTACCATTTTCTAATTGAATAATTGCGTCACCACTTAATCCTTGAACTGAATAATTTTCAAAAAATCTGATGTAACCACCTTGTTTTAATTCTATGACAGAATCGAAAGTTAGTTTTCCTCCATAAAATAAAATTTCACGTGCAGAAATTTTAACATCATCTTCAACATTTAAGACAATAATTGTTTCAGCTTCAAGCAGGACAGTATTTACAACATTTTCAGCAATAATTTTTCCATTTGGTGCTGAGATGTGTGTTCTATGTTCTTGAACCTGATAAATTCCAACTCTACCATCTGGATCTTCAACTCTAAATTTACGCCCAAAAATATTTCCTGCTACAACATCTCCATTATCTACTGTAAGGATTGCTCCATTTTCAATTCTGTATTTATTCTCTCTTGGATCAATAAACTTGAAGTCTCCTTTTGTAAGATGAATATTAGTTCTAAATTCTTGAGTCCATGAAGGACTAGTAATGCTTCCTTGCATCTGGATTGGACCATCATAAGTAAGACTTCCAGCCATGAAATTTCCTTTGATTAAAAGAGCACCATTTTGTTTTCTTTCTAACTCCATTTCACCAAGTGTTTTTGAACCAAATAATCTGGTAGCAGTTGCTTTTGATCTATTCAAAGCTGCTGCCCACTCTTCAGCATTTTTCATTTCTTTTGAGAGTTGTTGACCAAGTATCTGATTTTTTCTTCTGACATCAGCTTCAGAATCACCAGAATAGACTCTAGAATTTTTTAATTTTTCAACATCTGTGTCAGGATATTTTTTTCCAATTTTAAGATCTTCGTAAGCTTGTTTGATTTTGATAAATTGTTCATTTTCTCCTCCACGATCTGAGTGAAACTGAAGTGCTAATCTTCTAAAAGCATCACGAATTTGTTTTTCAGATGAGCCCTCTATTACACCCAAAATATCATAATTACTTTCGACCATTTTTCTCCAACAAGAATTTTCATTTTCCTATACTTGTAGGTTATCCATAAAATATCAACAAATTGAAAATAAAAATGAAAAAAGTTCGAAAGAACTATTTCACAACTAGAACTGGGACCTTTGTTTTGTGCATAACATAGTTGGATGTACTTCCAAGAAATGCTTCTTTTGCACCACCCATTCCTCTTGCACCAATTACGATCATGTCAAATTTTCCTTTTTGGGCAAATTTAACAATCTCAGAACCTGTATGACCTCCGCCAGTTTTGTACTTGAATGTAGCACCAGCCTTTTGAGTTTTGTTCATTGCAGGACCAATTGCTTTGACTGCTTTTTTCTGAGCGTCGTCTTTCATTTTTTTGGTATATTTGATTCCTGCTGCAAGAGGTAAGTGAAATACGTAGAATCCAGTAATTTCTGCATTACCGCCTTTTGCAATATCAATTGCTCTATCTAATCCTCTCATTGAG
>JANQNM010000119.1 GCA_028279625.1 Candidatus Nitrosopumilus sp.
GATTGCAGCTGCATGAGAAAATGACAATGCTTTTCCTTCAGAAAGATTTGGTCCGATTTCATCTTTGTATACTTGACCTTGAATCATGTCAGGAATCAAAATGTGAATAATGTCTGCTTGTTTTGTTGCATCTGCAACTGACATTACTTTGTGACCATCAGCTTCGGCCTTTTTCCAGCTATTACCACCTTCTTTTAGACCAATTATGACATTAAGACCAGAGTCTTTCATGTTATTTGCTTGTGCATCACCTTGGATTCCATAACCAATTACAGCAATTGTTTGATCCTTTATTGGGTCAAGGCTGATATCGTTATCTTTCCATGTTTTTGCCATGATTTTGGCAAGAATACTGCAAATATTAACTATGAAATTTAGATTTCAATAATTTTATCACATTTTCTGCACTTGACAGTAACCTTCTCACCAGGCAATCTTACAAATCGCTTGGAACCACAATCAGGACATACAGGGCAAGCACGAACAGGTTCCATCAGTGCTCAGTAGGTTTGGTATCAGATTTAGAAATTACTGTTAGCCTATTTTTGGCATTAATTTTTGTAAGAAAATCATAAACAGCATTTGGAACAGAGTCTTTCCAATTCTCATCAGAGATTATCATAGAGCGAATTTTTGTTGCATTAAATTGTGCTCTATCTAAAAATTCTGGTTTGACCACATCTATTCCTGAATCAGCTAAAAGCATTGCAACATAATCATTCCCACTATACACTTTATCAAAATGAGGCAGAGCAGATTTCAGATAAGATGCCCATGTAGCAATATTGAATTGATTTTCAATTGAAATTATAAAACATCGAGACAAATCTAAAGAAGATTCTTTAATTGAGTTATGAATCATTTCAATACGTTCGCCGGCTGTGAAAGGATCCTTTTCTAGATAATTAAATTGAGAACTAGTGACTGCAATAATTACTTCATCACATTGTTCAAGAATTTGTTTGACTAAATCAAGATGTCCAAAATGAAAAGGCTGAAACCTTCCCATCATCAATCCACGCATGTCAAACAAATGTATTTGATTTTATTAAACTAGTCTATTGTATAGTTCCGCTTCCAAGAATTCTAATGGTTGTAGATTCAGGTTTTAGAATTACTGCAATTTGTCCCTTTTTGTATACAACAGGTTTCTCAAATGTTAGTTTCAAGGGAGTAATTGATGTAAACTTTGCAGCCTTGATTTGTAATCCAATATTTACCAAGCATCCTTGATTTTCTGAAATTTCACTTTTGTAAAATGGGCTCTTTTGAAAGTCAAGTTCAACATCTGGAGAAATTTCAAACACACCTTCTTCAGAAATTACATCTCCACGGCCCACTTCATCAGGCTTGGCTCCTTTTACTGCCAAGCCAACTCTAGCAGGGCATATTGATTCCTCAACAGGATCATCATGCATTTGAATAGATTTTATCAAGACATCAATTCCTGCAGGATAAAGTTTGAGGTTATCATATTGCTTTATTGTTCCATTTGTCACTTTACCCAAGATTACTGTTCCAACACCTTTTACATCAAAACAATGATCAATTACCATCTCAGATGAGCCTTCAGTGGATATTGGTTCAAGTTTATCCATTTCTTCTTTAATTTTATCCTGGTCAACTTTGGTGTAATTTTCAACTACAGTTCCTTTGATCATTGTATCTAATTTTGATTCATCAACCTCAAACGTATGAGACAAAATTCCTTTCTCTTTTTTCAGAGAATCAAGTGCAATGATTTGCTCACCAGTGAATTTGTCTAATTTGTCGACATGAAATATTACATATTCTGCTAAATTTATTGCCTGAAGCAATGGCTGAATTTTATCAGGAAACCCACTGGGAGTTACCCAAGTTTTGATAATATCAGACTCTTTTCTATCATACAAAGAAAGATCAGTGACTGTTCCTTTCTTTCCAAACTCTGATGCAATATCTTGTTTCCCTAAAACAACAAAATTCACAGATTTTACCAATAGTTTTGGGTAAAAAATCGACCTTATGAAGTTTTGAAATGAAATTTACAAAAATCAGAATTTGGTAAATGTCCAAAATGGAATCGATCAGCTGTGAAAATTTCCCCGATTTCTATTAACAAGATTGAATATAGTATAACAAGAACAATGAGTGAAGAGGAACAAATTAGTTTATTTGATAACGAATCAGACACTGCTTTGTATAAGCATAAACTTACTTTAGAAAAAATCAAAAATGAACTAATCAGTTTTGGATTAACAAAAAGCCAAGCTAAAGTTTTCATTTATCTTGGAAAATATGGCTCAAAAACAGCCTCAGAAACTGCAAAAGCACTACAATTACCTAGAACCGAGACATATCATCTTCTAAACTCATTACAAAACATGGGGTTAGTTACTTCAGAATTATCCCATCCCACAAAATACACAGCAATGGAAATGAGAGAAGCAATTTCCACTCTAGTAAAACAAGAACAAGAAAGAATCGATGTTCTTGCGAACAAAGAGGAGACATTATCAGAAATGTGGAAAGAGATTCCATTTTTTGTTGTTGAAACTGATGAATCAAAATCTGAAAAAATGCAATTGTTACACGGTTCAGGTCCAATCACAAACAAAATCAAAGAGATGGTCAATACAAGTAAAGAGTCATTTAGAATCTATGGCAGTGTAGCAGATTTGCTAAGAATGTATCATGCAGATATTTTTGATTGGGTTAACGAATCTCCATCAGAATTAAAGATGGTCGTTACGCCGTTAAATAAAAAACCAGAATTTTTAACAGAATTTGATTCAAATCAAATTAGAACAATTCTAGCAAATACAGACAAAAAGTGTTTTATCATTAATGATTCAAAAGAAATTCTCATCTTTATGCGAAATGCAAACCATCCAACACGTCAAATTTTTGCATGGTGGTCAGATTCTGATGCATTAATCGATCTAATGGACACATTATTTGATTTGTCTTGGGAAAAAGGGGAGGTGTTGTTATAATATCTCATAATTCTACCAGTCCGATTGAAAATTTGTTTTTACAGACAAATAACTTTGTTCTAAAACTCAGAAAGAAAAACATAATTGAAAACTAATTTTCTAACAAGGATATTCAGACAAGTCAGCTGAATGCTCGGATTGCTCATCTAAAACATGAAGATGATAAAGTATAGATTTTCTATTAGACACACTAGACATGCTCAATTCCTAATAAGGTATGATCATCATTTTTTGTATAAAAGACATACTGACGAATCATACTTTTGGAATAATGCTCAAGAATCTCAAGGAAATACGCTCAAAACTGCAGCATAACTTGCAAATCTGTGGTTTTTAGGCTTGACTAGTTTTTGATGATATTTTTTGACAGGCTTTCCTGTTGCTCCATTTAGACCCAGGGGACCTTTGACATATTTCTCCTTGTTTGCCCAATAAAGTACCTCATCTGTAGGAGCATAATGATTTACAATCTTTTTGTTTACAATATTTTGAAGAATTTTTCCATATTTCTTTGATGAAGGAACATCTTCAGTAATAGATGCACCAAAAAAGTAAATACTTTCAACAATCTCTTTGTTCTTGTTTTTCTTTGAAAGATATTCCAAAGTACTCAAAATTACTTGAGACCCTAAAGAATGACCCATCAAGCGAATTTTTGTTCTAGGACTTGACTCTTTGAAATCCTCAATAAATTTTCCAAGATTTCTTCCATTTTTCTTTGCAATTATTTGACCTGCAGCAAGTGCTTTTTTTGCATGTTTAATTAGATGAGCTCCAGTTGTGTTAGAATCGTAACTAAATCCAATTACCGGTTGGGAGTATCCAATTTTACGTAATCTATTTCGAGCAAGTTGAACTTTTGCGATAGCCCCTGCATTGTCATTTCTCAAGCCATGAATCATTATAGTAAGTTCTTTTGAGCCAATTAATTTTTGAAAGTCTTTTTTGGGATATAGATAGTAATTGTTTGTTTTGAGAGTTTTACCTGAACCTAGATCATAGTAACCTCTAGTAGAGACTCTTGAAATTGGTTTCATTTTATTCTGAAGGTCCTAACTGTTTTTTGTATTTTTCAATATCTGATTCTTCGACTTTAGCAAATAATGGAGAGGGGTCCCCTAGAGAATGTCCAGATGGAATTGCAAGTTTTGAGATATCATTCCATGAACAGGAAATGACATCTCCTTCAAGTCCTAGTTGTTGCCAAATTTTCTGAGCAGATTTAGGAATGAATGGAGAAATAGCAATGGAGAGACTTCTAGCAGCATTTACTGACAAATAGACGCAATTTGCTGTTCCAGGACCTTTCTTCCAAGGCTCTTTGTGTTGAAAATACTGGTTAAAGAATGAAGAAAACTCCATGATTTTCTTCAGAGCCCTATCAAGATGGTTTTGCTCCATCAGGGAACCAACCTCTGAGGAAAGATTTTTGATTTTTTCTTCTACCTCTGTATCTTTTTCATCAAATGTTTCAGATTCAGGAACTTTACCCTCAAATGCCTTTTTTGTAAATCCTAACGCACGATTAACAAAATTTCCGAGATTTCCGATTAATTCAGAATTAATTCTTGTTGTAAAATCATCCCAATCAAAATTCAAATCATCTTGAGAATAAGGATTGATGGATACTAGATAGAATCTCAAATAATCAGCCGGATAATATTCCAAAAATTCTTTTAATCCAATATACCAATTTCTGCTTTTTGAGATTTTCTTTGATTGTAATGTAAGATGGCCTCGAGTTGGGATATAATCTGGAAGTTTGTATTCACTTTCAATTCCCAATCGCATTGCAGGTAAAAACAAGTAGTGATGATATACAATATCTTTTCCAATAAAGTGGTAGATGTCAGCAGAGTTCCAAAATTCTTTTCCATCAATTCCTTTATCGTTAAGAAATTTCAAAGCAGTAGAAATGTATGCCAAGTGATTATCAAACCATCCATAAAAGACCTGGTCTTTGGAATCATCTAATGGAATTGGGACACCCCATGTTATATCACGAGTAATATCCCAATCAATTAATCCTGATTTTATCCAATTTTGAACATATTTTTTTACATCTTTTTGAAGATGTTCATTTTCTTCAAGCCATTGATACAAAGCATCTCCAAAATTTTTCAATTTGAAAAAATAATGACTAGTTTTTTCTTTTGTTGGGTCTTGTCCACATATTGAACATTTTGGATTTATAATTTCTTCAGGAATACGACCGCAAACCTCACATAAATCAGAATATTGATCCTCAGCATCACAATGAGGGCATGAACCTTTTACATATCTGTCAGGTAGGAATTTTTTGCAATCATGGCAATAAAACTGGATAATTTCTCGTTCATAGATGTGTCCTGCTTTATTTAATTTTAAGAAGACATCCTGAACAAACTTGATATTTTCTTCAGAACTAGTTTTGTAAAAATAATCAAAATCAATATCAAATGCTGTAAAATCCTCATAATCTCGTTTATTCCAATGTGCAACATATTCAGCAGGGGTTTTGCCTTCTTTTTCGGATTGAATAAGGATGGGAGTTCCAAAATCATCAGATGCGCAAACATAGTAAGCTTCAACTCCATTTAGTTTTAGAAATCTAGTTGTAACATCAGCAGGAAGATATGTTGATGCAACATGACCTAAGTGAATTTCTCCATTAGCATAAGGTAGTGCACTTGTAATGATTGCTTTTTTGTTCATTTGATATTGTAAAGAGCAGCAATGAGGTTAAGAAGTTTACCAGCTATTAGCATACTTTACTTGCTCTGGTGTTAGTTTATCGATTTTAACATCCATTGCCTTTAATGCGTCAACTGCAACTTGGGTGTCAATTTCCTCTGGAACATTGATAATTTTATTTTCCATTTTCTTGTGGTTTTTGAGAATATACATAACTGATAGAATTTGATTTGAAAATGATTGTGCCATTACTTCAGGAGGATGTCCTTCTGCTGCAACTAAATTGGCAAGACGTCCTTGTCCAATCAAGTAAACTTTTTTGCCATTTTTGATAGTGCATTCATCAAGAGTTGGTCTTACTTCTTTGACAGATTTTGATTTCTTTAGCAAGTACTCACTATCGATTTCAACATCAAAGTGACCTACATTTCCCATAACTGCACCATCTTTCATTTGTAAGATGTGTTCTTTTCGAATAACACTAGTCATTCCAGTACAGGTAATGAAAATATCTCCAATCTTTGCTGCTTGTGCCATTGGCATTACTTCAAATCCATCCATGTGAGCTTCAAGTGCTTTTACAGGATCAACTTCTGTAACAATAACTTTTGAACCCATTCCATGACATCTAGATGCAACACCGCGTCCAACCCAACCATATCCAACAACAACTACACGTTTTGATGCCATTAGAAGATTCATGGCACGTAGATAACCATCAATAGTACTTTGACCAGTGCCGTATCGATTATCAAACATGTGTTTGGTGTATGCTTCGTTTACTAAGATTACAGGATAGCGAAGTTTTCCTTGATTTTCAACTGCACGAATTCTTGTAACACCTGCAGTAGTTTCTTCAGTTGCTCCCAAAATTTTCAGATTCTTAAATCTCTTATCAAAATGTGCTTTGACATTCATATCAGCACCATCATCTGTTAGAATTGTTGGTTTGTGTTTTAGAACTTGATCAATACACCAATCATAATCTTTGACAGATTGACCATTCCAAGCATAGACATGAATTCCTTGTGATGCCAAAAATGCTGCAATATTGTCTTGGGTAGTTAGTGGATTTCCACCACAACATGCCACAGTTGCACCTAATTCTTTTGCACCCATTAACAAGACAGATGTCTCTTTAGTAATATGGAGGCAAAAACCAAGTGTAATACCCTTGAGAGGTTTTGATTTTTTTAATCTGTTAATTGTATTATCTAGAATTTGCATGTGAGATCTAGCCCATTCATAAGATAGTTTTCCTTCCTTGATCAGTTTTGTACTAGACTTTACTTTGCTCAATACCCAGATTCTTGAATCAGGCTATAAAATCCTATCATGCGAATCTAAATAAATGACAAAAATATCTCAAAATCATTGGCCTGGAAGAAAATAGCTGAAAAAGGAGAGGTTGCAGATGGAAAAGGCAAAGCCTTTGAGGTTGACGGAAAACAAATTGCAATTTTTAATCAAGATGGATACCATGCAATAGATGATCTTTGTGTTCATCAAGACGGATCAATTGCCCCAGGAAAATTAGAAGGCGATATTGTTGAATGCCCACTTCATTTTTGGCATTATAATATCAAAACAGGAGAACTGACTGACTATCTCAAAGATGTCAAATTAGAGACCTATCCAGTAGAAGCTAGAGATGATGGCATCTACATAGACATTTAGAAAATTTTCTAAGAATTTAGTTAAAATGCAAAAAGAGAAGGGACAATTTTCCCTTCCCTTGTGCTAGGTATGGGTTATGTTGGGCACAGATTATTCTGTAATAATACTATACGATGTTAGTATAAGGAATAATGTGTGTTCAAAATGAACTAATTGTAATTCATTATTAGGCACAATTTTTATTCTCAGAAATTATCTAGTTTAGATGTTGAATCAAGAGATCGTTGAACAAATCAAAAATCAAGATTATGCAAAGATTACTGACGAAATTGAAAACTTTTTGTCTGAACAAATAGAGAAGAGCAACGCCAAGGGTTTGATTTTAGGATTAAGTGGCGGGGTCGACTCAGCAGTTTTAGCTTATCTATGTAAAAGAAAATTCAAAGAAAAAACTCTGGCATTAATTATGCCAGATACTGCAATTACGCCAAAAATCGAAACAGAAGATGCTCTAAAAATGATTTCATTAACTGGAATTGAATACAAGTTAATTGATATCCAGCCAATTGTAAACGAATTTTCTATGTACCTTGAGCCAAATGATTGGGCCAAAGGGAATTTGCGTGCAAGAATTCGAACAGATATTTTGTATTACTATGCAAATGCCAAAAACTATCTTGTGTTAGGTTCAAGTGATAAGAGTGAGTATCTAATTGGATACTTTACAAAATATGGAGATGGGGCATCAGATATTACACCCATTATCTCACTTTACAAGCTCCAAGTTCGAGGGATTGCAAAATATCTTGGAGTCCCAGAACAAGTGATTGCCAAAAAGAGCAGTCCTCATTTGTGGAAAGAGCATGAAGCTGAATCAGAAATCGGGGCATCATATGAGGAAATCGATTCAGTTTTGCATTGTATTTTTGATAAGAAATTATCAATTGAGGAAACAGTAGAAACCACACAAATTGAAAAATCAATTGTAGAGAAAATTGTGCAGTTAAACAAAAACAGTGAACATAAAAGATTACCTGCACAAAAACCAGACAGAGAATGACATGAAACTTCAAGACACACTATCAAATTCAGAACAAGAGCTTGACATTTCAAATAAAGTCAGAATTTACCTTTGTGGAGTAACTGTTTATGATGAATCCCATATTGGTCATGCGAGAACCATAATTGTTTTTGATGTCTTACGAAAATATCTTGAAGAAAAAGGAATAGAGGTTGTGTTTATTCAGAATTTCACTGATGTGGATGATAAGATTATCAACCGCGCAAATATAGAAAACACCACTGCAGAAAACATCAGTACCAGGTACATTGAAAATTATTTCAAGGATTTTGATGGGTTGAATGTTAAACGTGCAACAAATTACCCTAAAGCAACTGAACATATTGATGATATTATCGAATTTATTGAGAAATTAATTCAAAAAGGAATTGCATATCCTTCAAAAAATGGAGTTTACTTTTCGGTTTCTAAATTTCCAGAGTATGGAAAATTATCAAAAAAGAAAATTGAAGAGCTTCAATCAGGTGCAAGAATTGAAGTAGATGATGAAAAGAAGGATCCTCTAGATTTTGCGGTATGGAAGCTTTCTGATGTAGAGCCTACATGGGATAGCCCTTGGGGCAAAGGAAGACCAGGATGGCATATTGAATGCTCTGCTATGAGTATCAAGTATCTTGGTGAGAACTTTGACATCCATGGAGGTGGAAGAGATTTGATTTTTCCCCATCATGAAAATGAAATAGCACAATCAGAATCTTGTACATGTACTCAATTAGCAAAAATCTGGATGCATGTTGGGATGGTAACCATAAATGGAGAAAAAATGTCAAAATCACTAGGAAATATCAAATCAATAAAACATGTTTTAGAAAATTGGGGCTCTAATGTTATCAGATTATTCTGTTTATCAGGGCATTATTCAAAGCCGATTGACTATACAGAAGACTTGCTAAAAGAGAATTTGACAAAATGGAGGCAAGTCGAGACTTGCTACTATGAATTAATCCATGCAAATAGTGAAAACAATGAAGAAATCAAATCAGTCATAGAAAAAATTAGCAAAGAGTTTGATGCAGCATTAGATGATGATTTTAACACACATCTTGCATTATCATCATTTTTTCAATTAGTAAAAGAAACTAATCGATTGGCAGCTGAAGAGAAGCTTGGAAAAGAAGACGCAAAAACTATCAAAAAAGAATTTGAAAAGATGATGAGAGTTTTGGGATTAGACATTCCTGAAATGACTGAACAGGAAATACAAGACATAGATGATTTAATTTCAAATAGAGAGAAATTTAGAAACGAGAAACAATTTGAAGAAGCAGACAAGATTCGGGATAAACTAAATGAAATGAATATCGAATTAATTGATCATAAAGGCAGAACTATCTGGATGAAAAAAGAAAACATTAAGGCAGAAAACTAAAATCTATCAAACTTTACATTCACAGCCCTTTTGTCTTAGGAGTTGAATTTGTTTAGAGGGCAAATCAATGAAAGCATCTTGAATTGATTTTCCTGTCGCTTTTCTCTTATCAAGTGGACTATGGTGAGAATATCCCCTACGAATCATTTCAGAAGTTAGTTTTTCGTGCCTAAGATATAGTGCATGTAGTTTTCCTTTCCATCTCAGGGTTTCAGGATGAAATGAATAGCCCTTTTTCTTTTCTGTGATTACTGTCCACATAGCATGAAGTTCCCTATGCTCACCCAGTAAGTGATTTCTACATAGTTTGTTTGGAGGCATATCCCAGATTCTCATTTTTAATTTTTCTCATGTGTTATGTTCATTATCGTTTTTGTATAACAAAAATCACAAGACCAATCTTGAAATTCTTTTTTACATTTTCTGCAAATTGAAATTGTAAAATGACTCATAAATGAAAAATTATTTTATGATATTTAACAAATGAAAAAAATTTGAACTAGTGCTAAAAATCAAAAATAGCTTTGACTAATTTTAAAAAAATCATGCGTTAAAAAATTAGGCTCATCTAATTAGTTTTGTCTAATTTTCGATTTGTTTAATAGATTTATTCATTTAATGCAATTATGAATGCATGGAATAAATTTTGGAAATGGTATGAAAACAAAATCTTAGGCAGTGTAATTGTAATTGCAATTATACAATTTATTCAAATTCCACACATGGTATGGAATGCAGATATGATGTTAGAAGCTGGAATGGTTTCAAGAGTTCATCCAGTAATTGATTGGTTCTTGTATGGAGTAGACTTGATAGAAATTGTTTCAATTATTAATGTTGGAATGATCATGTTTAGTCTAATCAAAAAAAGAAAACTACAAAAACAAAAAGTTGCAGAAGAATTAGCACAAAACTAATCTTTTGCTTCCCAAATAACACGTTGAGGGAAGGGGATTTCTATTCCAGAGTTGTCTAATGCTCTTTTGATAGTAGTTAACAAGATAGGTTGTGCCTGACTCCAGTCATCTTTAGGATGCCAAACTAGAACTCTAATGTTCACACTAGAATCCCCCAACTCTTCGACTCTAAATTCAGGTTCAGGAATTCGTAAAATGAATGGCATTGTGACTAGAATTTCGTTTTTTATCACAGAAATCGCTTTTTCAATATCATCCTTGTAAGCAATTCCAACCGTAGCATCTGCACGTCTTACTGTTGAAACAGTTAAGGATCGAATGTTTGCTGTGAAAAATTTCTCATTAGGTATTCGTATAACTGTTCCATCAAATTTTCGTAGTTTGCTTGAAAAGGTTCCAATATCCAGTAAAGTTCCAGTAATTGACATATCCGGAATTTGAATAGTGTCTCCTTGTTTGGCAGGTTTTTCTGCCATTAAGAAAATTCCTGAAATTAAATTAGACACTACAGACTGTGTTGCAAATCCAATTACAACTGCGAAAATTCCTCCGGCAACTAATAATCCAGACAAGTCAATTCCAGTAGAAGAAGTAAAAACTAAGAATGAAATTATTATAATTCCAAAATAGATTAATTTCCCAATATTTTGAGCGGTGTCTTTTGATAATGTTGGTGCATAATACTTGTTGAAAAGAAGTTTTGCAATTTTTGCAACAATAATTCCTACTGCCATTATTATTCCACCAATCAAAAGTGAAAGAACTGTTAGACCGCCAACTATTTCCATTTCACCTAAGTTTTGGAAAAATTCAGTTGGCATTATTCTAGTCCCATCTCCATTGCTGTACTTACAGTAGTATCCTCCCAAGTAGGAGATTTTGTCCAATCAGTTTTTGCAGATTCAATCGATACATCAGCAATACTAACTACTGCTCTTTTTCTCAAAATTACTTTAATGCCATCAAGAATCGTCTTTGAGTCTTCATAGTATAAAGAATTGTCAGTTATGGGAAAAATAACTTTGCTCACCGTTTGACCAGTGTTCAGAGTATTCTCAATAACAATTTTCATTACACCTTCAACATAAGGAATAGAATCCCTGTAGTCAGTTGCCAAAGAAACTTCAGCATATTTGCAAAGTGTGCCTGTGTCAGGAGTTCCGTATAACCCAAATCTAGAATTTAATGGATTACAAGTTACCCAATCCAAAGATTCCCTATGCGAATTATGAATTAGAAACAGTCCAATTTCCACTGGGCAGTGAACAAAGATACTTGCTGCAGAATTTTCACTTAGGTAGATTTCCTTATCAAACTGTAAAAAGATATACCCTGTTCGTCGAGCAGGATGATTTAATGGCCTAATCGGAGCCACTTCAATGTTGATAGTATTAGATTTTGCCGGGATCATTTTTTCAGTTATGTTTCCTTCTGAATCCTGTCTAAAATAGGAAAATGCATTTTCACCTATTCTCTCAATTTTTATTATTGTGTTAGGCAAGGAAAGTTCAATTTGATCGGAAATCTCATACACTCCGTAATTTGAGAAAGGGTTTTCAGAATTTTCTTGACTCATCTTTTCATTATTTCAATTGAAATCTAGAATTTATGCTCTATCATTTACCGGGATCAGAAAATTTTGACTGGTGATCTAAAAAATAAGAAAAAGGTCATCCCAAAGAAAGTGGGATGTTTGCACTACCAAAGTTTTCGTTGATTCTGAAGTGATAACTTTTTGAGGAATCATACTCAAACTCTGTTCCGCCATATCCAATATTTGGACCAAAGAGTATGTTAAATTCTCTTGAATCACCTGGGTTTATGGCTATTTGTCCACTGGTAAAGTCCATGCCAGAATATTTGAAGGCCTTTGAGCCATCCCATACATCATAAGCACAGATTTGAGGACTAGTACAGTTTAATGCAACAATATCAGAACTAGTGTTTTCTGCAAGCATACGAATTGATAATAGTGGTTGTCCAGTTGCACTGATTTCAAATTCATTTCCATCAGAACCTACTCCATTCCAATAATATGTGATTGGACCTAGAGTAAAACTTTGTGCATTCTTTTTGTAGTTGTATAGTGTTAGTTCTTTTTCAACTGCTTTTTCACAATCAAGTCGCTTGTATGCTTTTTTGATTTCAGAACATGCTTCTAATTCT
>JANQNM010000044.1 GCA_028279625.1 Candidatus Nitrosopumilus sp.
AATTTGTCCATTTGCCCACCATGATGCATTGTTTCTAATCCATGAAGGGATCTCTTGAGATTCAGTTGTTTCTTGTTGAGTTTGAGGAATTACAATAACATCATTTTTGATCAAGTATTCAATTCCTTGGATGAATGTATTATCATCAATTTGATCTTCAGACCACCATAATGCATTGTTTCTAATCCATTCAGGAATTGAAATTTCTGGTTCAACTCCAACTCTATCAACAACAATTGGAATAGATGTTCTTGCAAGATCATTGTTATCAAGATTTTCAAAATTTAGATAAATGATTCCTGAAACGTCTTGAGGAATCATAAATTCTGCAATGTTGTGTTGATCTTTTGAATCGGTACTAAAACCACTTTGTTCATAAATCACTTTATTGTTTTGTGTAACAGAAAAATCATAGTTTGTTGCAACAGGTCTATTCTTTAAGAAAATATCAGTTACATCAAATATTATCTTTGCATTAGAGTTTGATTTGAGATTTTCAGGCTCCCAGAATACTAGAATTCTAAATTGGCCATTTTCAGTCACAGAACTCAGATGAACATCATCACGGTCAGGTTTAACAACAAAATTCATTCCATTTTGATTTTGACCATTCTCCAAGATATTGTAAAGTTCTTTTTGATAAATGATAAAATGAACAACTCTGTCTTCAGCAAAGAAATCATCAATGTTTACTATTTCTTCAGATAGTTTTACTCCATTTACATACATTGTATATCCAGAAACAAGCAAATCACCAAATGTTTTTGGAATTAAAAGTTCTTCATGAACAACAGATGTTTGATTAATGTTTGAATTTGTCCACTCAAAAGGCATAGAATAGCTAATTGCTTTTTGGTTAGGGTCATATGCAAAATTTGAAATTTCATCATAGAAAGTAATTACTTCAACTTCTTGTTTTCCAAAATTTGGATCATCAATAGTATGCTTTGTTGTTTGTGCAATTGAGATTCCTGCATTATACACAATTGGTTCATCTAATGTGTTAGAGTATCCATCAGCAGTAAGAACAGTTACATCGAATTTGTAAAGTCCACCTTCACTAAGATTTGATCCTTTGACATGAATTAGTCTGCTATCAAGTCCTAACAAAGAACCAAAAAAGTTGCTTTGGCTTTCTTCCTCAATAACAATAGTATCAGTGTTTTCTGAAACAAAATTAAAAACTAGAAATCCATTATCGGCTTTGAATTCTTGCTCAAAGAGAAATTTCTCTCCACGTTCAGACTTTATCAAAAATGTAACATCTCGTAAAGTAATCTTTGAATCAAAGTCTAGAAATGAAATTGAAATTTGTTGATCATCATTTGTTTCAGGATCACTTTGTGAAGAAGATACTTCCAAAGTAACTAATTTTCCATCTAATTCACTAGGAGGAAATGTTTCACTACCCACACCATGCCCGTAAGAATTCTCAATTGATAATGGAATTATCAATGAGAAACTCAAAATTATAAGAAAAATACTGAATCTGGTCTTCAAGTGGTCTTTGTTCCTGTATAGTCTATTTAAAAATCTAGATTAAATTATTCAGAAATTAATTTCTAAAAACTAGTAATTTGTCCAATTAATTATTGAACAATTCATCAAAAATTTCAGAATTTGCTTTGTTTTGCATTTCAAAAAATTATTCGAACCTTTCCCGGAGAGAATAATGGCACGACGAAAACTGAAACTGTACGGCAAAAAGGCAACACAAGACGATATTCTAGATGAGATAAACAGACTCCTTTATGCCAAAGGAAATAGACCCTATCCGCTAAAGCCATCAGAGATTGCAAAAGCAATAGGAATCTCACGTCAATCTGTATACAACTATATCAAAAAACTCTCAGAACGAGGAAATATGATTAGGCTTCAATCAGGCCATTTCTTTTTGCCAAAGGCAAAAGACACAGAATTTCGTCAATTCAACAAGCTCCATGAATTCACATCAGACCCCCTAGTTTCTGAATGGATGGATGATTTACTGACAAGAAAACAAGGCCTGCCACTGAAAATGTGGAAAGTTAGACTACGTTCAGTTGAAACAGTTTGCAACACTTGTAAAGTTGTACCATCTGATCTCATAGTTTCAAAGAAAAAAACTGAAAAAATCATGCGAACATTTGCAAAACATTTCCAAAATGGAGATATTGTTTGCTCAAACATTGGCAGAAACTCATTAGGAATGAATACAACAGTGTATGCAAAGGTACAGGCAGTACGCGACTTTTGCTCATTTTATGATATTACTTGGAGAAAGGGAGTTACTGGAATAATGTCACAAAAAGTTCCTCAACATGGAAAATATGCTGACATTAGATTTACAGATGAAGAGTTTGATGAGGCAGATAGGTTCATCAAAAAACGATGTGGATTGGATTCAGATGTGTATCGATGGTTCTGGGTGGGAGTAGAATCTTGTGCAAGATTCAATGCATTATACAACATGAAAAATGAGTTTACAAAATTTAAAACAAAATCTGGTAGAACCGTATTTTTGATGACTGTCATTGAATCAAAGACAGAAAACATTCGTGGCGGAAAATGGACAAAATTTATCACAAGATCTGATACTCAAAAAAGTCTTGAATTAATTAAAACAAGAAATTGTACTAAGATTTTTGAATCTAAATTACCTGAATCATCATTCAAAAAAAGAATGTATCATGAACTATCTGAGATTTATCACCATCTAGGAAAAAATGAGACCTATTTTCATCATCATCCTTCACATGTACTAAGACATATTGGTGCTCATTATTGGTTATCAAAGACTAATTACAATTATGGAATTATTGCCGAAGTTGGAGGCTGGCATACTATTGATGAACTAAAGAAAAGTTATGGACAGATTCCTCCTGAAAAAATTTTGGAAATAATAGAATGATTTAATTTTTTATTTATTTTTACTGTAGGCTGAAATTAACCTAGATGTGTCATTTCCATCAATAATTCCATAATAGATTTTTTTACCTTCTGTAACTGATTTTGCTATCGCGTGAGTTTTCATTTGATCTATTACACTTTCATCTATTTGATCAACATGCTGTACAAAAAATATTTCAGCTGGACTTTTGAAAAGACGTTGAATCTGATCTCCATTTTTACCCATTTTTTTTGGAGTAAGTGTGCCTTTGGTTCCCTTTCCCTTCAAACCAAAAGCTACATTGATACGTTTTCCATTTAATTTCAATCTGGTTGAATACAAATCATCTGTTTCTCCTCCCCAATCAGTAAACTTTCCGGTTTCTCCTATTGCATTTTTTAAAGTTTCTTTAACATCATTTTCATAAACTTGTTTTACATCAAACTGTTTTTGCTTTTTTACTTTTGAAAAAGAATCTATATCGTCTATGGTGATTGGTTTAATTTGAACAAGATTTTTGTTAAAATGAACAATCACTTTTGAAGTTGTTTGAGTTTGAGGATTAGTCTTGGTTGGAAATTTTTTTAATTTTTCATGATTTTTTACAAGAGACAGTATTCTATTTTTGTTATGGGTATAGAAATCAATTTTTTCATATGCAGTTTTTCCATCTTTTTTAGTTTGAATAACCATGTCCTCACTTGCTAGTTTTTTCCCTTCTTGTAATACTCGAACTTCACTTTTCAAATTTGTCGCTTCAAAAATTTCAGTGACTGTCTTTATTTTTGTGCCAGAGTATATTGTCAAAAATACTTCTAAGCGATCTTTAGATTTACCGATAACTTTTGCAGCATTAGCGATTTTGTCTTGTCGATTACTACTCGCGTCTGTTACTCTATCTGCCAAATTATCCTCTAATCCTTCCTCATTTCGAGATTTTTTCTTCTTACAGTACCTGGAGGTATTCCTAACAAATTTCCAACTTCTGTAGAATTAAATCCAAAATCAGTTAGAATTTTTATTTGCTGGCTTTCTTCTTTACCTTGAATCGCAATTAGGCCTATCAGCTTGTCTAATTTTTGATTCATTTCTTCCAATAATTCTATGGATTTTTCTTTTTCACTCATTATGAATTTCTTCCCTTTGTTGGAACATTAATTCCAAATAATGTTAAATCAAATGAACGAACAAAACGAATCCCTCCTCGGGCTGATTTTGATTCTCCTATACCTGATTTCTCCCATTCTTGCCAATATTTCGTAATTGTAGCAGAAGATGCTTTTGCTTTTTTGATGATTTCAGTACTAGTAAGATTCCCATCACTTAATTGATAAATCAATTTTTTCGAGTCTGTATCTAAAATAGAATTTAAGACATCTTTTACTTGGTTAAATGATGTCACTTTAACCCATTTGAGAATTTCTTTTAAAATTTCTGTTTGTTCGTTATTCTGACTCATTATTTTTCTCCTTTTTTGATTTTTTTTCATAAAGATATTGAGATAATTCTTTAGTTGTTTTATTCATAACAGCAGCTATTTTGGATGAATCTAAACCAATACTCTTTTGTAAAAAATGAACTTTTTCTTTATCAGTTTTAAGATCTTTTACTATGTTCATAGCAAGTAATTTGATTACAACATCCATTTTTTCTTCAAGAGTTTCATTTTTCTTGTTCATTTTTATTCTCTCCAGATTTCTTTTCAGGTATTTTTGGAACATCAATTCCTACTTCTTCAAGTGAAACTAAATGTCTCATTCTACCCACAAATTTTTCAGACTCTTCAACTATTCCTGATTTTGCCCATTTTCTCCAATATGCGGTAATTGTACTTTTGGGAATTCCTGATTGAGTTGAAATTTCACTGGCACTACGAATTCCATTACTTAGCTCAAATGCAATTTTTTCTTCATTACTTTTTAAAATTGTAGGTGCAATTTGTGAAAATTTTTCTAATCCTTGTAATTTTGTCCATTTGGAAATTTCATTTAGTCTGTCCAAAATTTTATCTAATTTTTCTTCACTCATCATTATCTCCTCAATCCAGTACTCCTGTTGTTTTGTAAACAGAACCTTTTGGTGTCTTTTCAGCAATAATTATGCCCATTTTAGTAAGTTCTGAGATTTTCTTTTTTACGTTGATTTCAGACACTTTCAATTCTTTGGCAATCTCTGAAGCAAGTGTTGAATAATTTCTATTTCCATCACTTAGTTTGAGAATTTTATCGTTTACTGGATCTTTTGCTAATGCTTTTTTGAAGTTATTCAAATTCTCCATATTGCTGATTTTTAATATGGCAAATATGCCATCCAACTTATCCCTAATTTCTTTTAGTGTTATATCCTGACTCATTTTATTCCCTTCATATTCTCAAAATCGACTAAATTTTATCCTCTTAGTATAATATATGCATTTATAGTTAATAAATTTTACTATATTATTTGTATACTAGCATAGCCAATAGGTAAATTACCGTACTATTCCTGTCTGCTGTAGATTAAATAATCTAAACGACTGAATTTTGGATCCATAGTATATGGAACTTTGATTTTTTTTACTGTCTCTGATTTGATAAAATCCATCTATTCTCTTATTTGCATATGCTCATAATTTTAGCAATATTCATTAGATGAATATTCATCTATAGTCTTGTGGTAAAATTCTCTCTTTCTATCAAAGATGAATATTCTGATGTAACAGTAGAAGGGGATTCAGAAAAAGAAGTCTTGGAGAATCTCAAAAATTTAAAAAAATTAAAACATGAATCAGATATTCAATTAGGATTTAACATTAAAATTCCAAAATTTGTTCATGACAAAATGAAATCTTTAGAGTATTCAGAACAGATCATGGTTGTGTTATACTACAAAGGAAATCTTATGACTAGATCAGAACTACATGATAGAAATGAAATTTTATTCATTAAAGATACTTGGTGGAGTGGTAGTAATTTTACACGAGATCTTGCAAAAAAAGTGGAACAAAAACTGATGACAAAAACTGAAGATAAAGATCCAAAATACAAATTAACAACAGCTGGAGTGAATTACATAAGAAAAAATGTTTTAGAGGAAAAAGATGGCTGAGAAAACTGAAAAACAATTGCTAGAAGAAATAAGTAACAAACTTGATAAAATTATTGCATTTTTAGCAACGTCTGATATAAAAGAACCAAGAGATAAAGTTCCAATATTAAAAAATCTTGGATTTACAATTGAACAAACTTCAATTTTGACAGGTTTGACAATTGATATTGTGAAAAAAGAAAGAGGAAAAATAAAAAATTAATTTTTTTAACTTTATCTGTTATAGCGCAAAATCTCCTTCCTCTTCAACACTAACCGTATTGTCTGCATTTTCTATAATATGAAACACGTAAGGAAGAGATTCTTTCACATCCTCAATATGAGTAATAAGTAAAATTTGATGAAATTGATGTGAAAGTTCGTTTAATGCCTGCAAAATACTATTTTTTCTCTCTTCGTCCTGACTTCCAAATATTTCATCTAGTGCTATGAATTTTATTCCTAAACCTCCTGCTCTTCTTGATAATTCTTGGGATATTGCAATTCGTAGGCATAGATTTGCCAAATCTGCCTCACCACCTGAGAATCGATCTATGGGATGATTTTTTCCTCTATCATTTATCATTATAGAATAATTATCATCTAATTCAACTGTAGAATATTTGCCATTTGTCATTTGTCTAAAAAGTTCTGAAGTAACAGATGATAATTGAGGTTTTATTCTAGAAATTAAATGCATCTTAAAATCAATCATTAATTCTACCAACGTAGATAATGAATTAATTTTACTTCCTGATTCTTTAATCATATCCCTTCTCTGTTCTTCTGTTTTGATCTTTTCTTCTTGATGTGAAATATTATCTTCAATTCGTTGAAGATTTTGTTTTTGTTCTGAGATTACTTCTTTCTGTTCATAGAATTTTTTTTCAGTCTCTGTTTTTGATTTTTTTGCCTCCTCATATTCAATTTCATTAAAACTAATTTCTTTTAATTTTGTATTATAAATTACAATATTTTGATTAACTTTTGAAATATTTTTCTCAATAAGATCAATTCTTGTTTTCAAGTCAGGAATTGTACTTATTTTGGTATTTAATTCAATAGTTCTAATCCTTATTTCTTCAAGTTTGTTAAATTCAGAAACAATTTTAGAATACTCATCATCATCATACTGTATATTTTCATATTTTTTTAATTCTGAAGAAATCCTTGTTTGTTCTGATTGTAATTCATATAGTGTATTTTCTATCATCTCCATTTCTATTCTTAATTCATCACGTTTCTTAATTTTATCATTAATGGATTTTTCATTCTCTTCTTCTAATTGTAATTCAGCAGAAATTGTTTTAATATCATTTGATACTGTTATTTTTTCATCATCATCATTATCAATTAATTTTTGTAATTTTTGAATTTCTGTTGTATATGATTTTGTTAAACGTTCCACATGTTGTTCATTTAATTTTTGAAAACATTTTGGACATTTACTCTCTTTCCCAAGACTTTTGAAATCATCAAATTCTTGTTGAATTTTACTTTTTTGAGCATTTTTTTCATTAATTTGTGCCTGAATTGCACTTTCTTTAATCTTTTTTTCTTCATTGTTTTGTTTTAAGGAAATCACTTTTTGTGAAACAGACATTGCCTTATCATCAATTCCATTATAGGATTTTAATTGTCCCACAAGTTGTTCTTTTTCTTGATTTTTTGTGTTTATCTGTTGGTGGCAATCATTAAAACGGCTTTCAATTGAACATTTTTCTACATACTTTAATTTTATTGAATCAAGATTTTCTTTTTCAATTTTTATTTTTTCAAATTTCTTTAATTGTGGTTGTATTTCAATTAACTCTTGTTTTGACTCTAACGCCACTGCAAGATCATCATTTGCTCTACTTTTTTCTTTGTCTGCATTTAAAATTTGTCCATTTAAATTTGCAATTTCTGTTTTAATTGTATTGTATTCTTTGTATTTTTTTTCTAATATTGTAAAATTTTGTTCTTCTAATTCACATTCTTTTTCTAATATTTTTAAATCATTTTTTAGTTTTTTAATTTTAGATAAAATTGATTCTTGGTTTGTTTCAAATACTCTTAGTTCTTTTTCTAATTCATCTAAATCTTCTACACTATTTTGAAGAAACTCTTGCATATCTTTACTTCTGTTAATATCAAAACGTATATTTTTAATGACTTCCTCAATGTCATTAATACGTAGTAATCGCATTATCGTTACCTTTCTTTTTGCATCAGTTAACCCAGATAACGCTGCTAATTCTTTTTGTTTTGCAAAAACCGATGTAAAAAATGAGACATAATCCATTCTTGTTCTTGATGCAATTTCCTCAGAAACTTCACGTACTCCTGTTATTGCCGCTTCGGTGCTTCCATTTAGAAATAATCTTGCAGAAGCTTGTGCGTTTTTTCCACGAATGCTTCTTTCAACACGTATTGCATCAGAACCTAGCATTAACTCAACTATCACTTTACATTCACTTGCTTCACCTGCTTCAGTTCTACGTATGTCTCCCTTCCTTCTTCGGGTTACATCACTGCCATACAAACACCAGGCTATCGCTTCAATTAATGTAGATTTTCCTGTACCATTTTTACCTACAATCCCAATTAATCCTTCAGGAAATGTAATAATTTGATGCTCATACCTCCGATAATTCTTTAATTCCATACTGACTAGTTTCATTATTCATCATCTCCTTCATTCTGTACTCTACTCAGGTATTCCAAACCTAAATCCCTCATTGTAGTAAAATCATCTCCTACCAACTCTTTATTTTTGAGAAATATTTCAAATTCTTCATCTAATGTTCCAATCATTGATGTTGTAGATACACCAATTCCTTCTTCATCTTTGAAATTAAAAACAGGAACGACATGCATTGCGTTTTTTGTTAATTCATAAATTTTTTCATGATTCAGTGATGCATGGATATGTCTTGGAATATTATCGAAGGTAATTCTAATTATTTTATTATCTACACTGTCTTTAATTTTAGATTTGAGAGAATCAATAATTTGCTCTGGATTCAAATTTTCACAATCTATTGGATCAAAAGATTTCATTTCTCTTGTTGTTGTTGGAATTTTTTTAATTTCTGATGTCTCTAGATTAATTTCTAAAAAATATTTCTCATTTATTACTTCATTCCAACTTAATCTTTCAGGAGAACCAGAATAGTATGCATTTTTAGCTATTTTATGACATGAATGAAGATGTCCTAATGCTATGTAATCAAATCCCATATTCAGAATTTCATCAGGTAGTGTTAGTTCCTTAAACTCCCCCCATGAAGCCTCCTTTACATTATGAACTACTCCATGCGCTACTAAAATATTATATTTGAATTTGTCGTTTGGTTTTGCTAGTTTGACACTTTTTTGAAGATCGGGATCAGAATATGTGTGTGGAATTGCATGTACTGCACAGCTTCCTACTGAAACCAATTCATGCATTCCATGATAAATGGGATGAATATTTTCAAAGTAATCTAATACTTTGAAAATTGTTTCTTTAGATTTTTGTCGAGGTGTGGAATGATTGCCAGCTATTATGACTGTTGGAATTTTTGCTTGAGATAATTTTGAAAATGCTTCTAATGCAACAGATATTGCCTTATTGGATGGTCTTACATTATCAAAAAGATCCCCTGCATGAATTACTAAATCAGGTTTAGTTTCAAGAATATAATCAATAATTTCATTAAATACTTTGTAAATGTCTGCTTCTCTTTGATTAATCCCTGAGTCAGAATCAATTGCGTTATAATCTCGATGCCCCAAATGGGTATCTGAAAAATGTATTATTCTCATACTTTACAATTTTTTAAATCATTTAAATCACTATGTCTTAATTTCGTTTATGGATATTGAGGAGTTAAGCCTTGACGAAATTAACATATCCGAATTTAATACTAGAAAGGATTTAGGAGCAGGAACCGAAGAAACAAGTTTGGATGATTTAGCAAATAGCATTCAAGAAAAAGGACTTCTAAATCCAATTACGGTAAGAAAAAATAAGGATGGAAAATATGATTTGATTGCTGGACAGCGAAGATTTCTTGCTAGCAAAAAAATTGGCTTAAACACAATTCCTGCAATAATACGAACTGATCTAAATGATACAGATGCAACAATAATTTCTCTTATTGAAAATGTTCAACGTGCAGATATGAATCCTATTGATAAAGCCAAAGCCTACAAAACAATTTATGAAAAATACAATGATTACACAAAAGTTGCGCAAGAAACTGGAGTTTCTGTTTCTACAATAAAAAAATATTTGACTCTTCTGAATCTTTCTCCAATATTACAAGATAAACTAACAACATCAGATGGCCCTACAGGAATTGGGGCTTTATCAAAACTTGCAGAGACATTCTCACCCAGTGAACAGACAAAAGCTTATGAGGAAATAGGTGGATTCAAACAAAGCATTCAACTTGAAATTCTAAAACGTAGTGAGGGAGATTTGAACCAACTATCTGGATTGCGAAATGAAGCTATGGAGGGTGCTTTTGATACAAAAACTTGTACTGAAGGTCTTTGTTTTTCAATGTCTGATGATCTCAAAGAACAGATAAAGAAAATGTTAGAGGAACAAGAGATTATTTCTTTGAAAGAATTGGTAAAAAAATTAAAATGACAAATCAAAAAAATATGAATTTAAGAGTATCTTTTACTCTATAAAATCATGGCTATAATCTACGGTCGTGCAGATTCAGAAAAACAACTAGTAGATTTGTATCCAAAACAGGTCAAAAAAATCGAAGACATTGACCGAGTCCATGATGAGCTAAAAGATGAATACAAAACCATGGATGATGGATGGCTTGGAATCAAAAAATGGAACAAAAAAAGGCAGATTAAAAATTTTGAGAAAAACAAAGACGATCCTTTTCATGCAGGAGCCAAAGGAGAACTGTCTGCCCTAGATGTGCTATCACAACTACCTGATGACTATCATATCATGTGTGGAGTAAATCTAGCACTGCCAAGATATGTGACATACAATGGAAGAAAAAATCTACGTTCGGCACAAATGGATTTTGTTGTAGTGTCTAGAAAGGGAGTTGTTCTAATTGAAGTCAAGAACTGGTCTACAAAATATTACATGAATAATCAAAATATCTCCCCACATGAGCAAGCAGACAGGGCAGCACGAGTATTGTGGATCTCATTGCAATCATGGAGAGCCCCAAAGAAGCCCAAAGTAAAATCAATTGTATTATCAACTAGGATAAACATGCCATATGATTCTAAATACAAATTTGTCTCTGTAAGTAATTTGGAGAAGATAAATTCATTTTTGCAAAATAGAAATGAAGAATTTTCGGACAAGGAAGTTGGGAGATTAGTTGGACGACTGAAAGGTCATGTCACAAAATAATTTCTAAATCTTCTTTTTCAGATTTTTCACTTGCTTTTCTAATGCAGTAATTCTTTTTTCTAGTTTTGCCACTACTTTATCATCTTTGTCTGCTCTTTTTTCTAATTTGGCTAGTCGTCGATCTTGCTGTTGCTCGTGCTGTTTGTTGGTTAGTTTTGCCATGAATAATCTAGGTGAACTATGAAATTAAGAGTTTTGGAAAATATGGATTGATGGAATAATTGATTAATCGCTAGTTTGTTCATATTATATGAAGAATTTTACTTTATTTTTTGCATGTTGTTTGATACTATTTTCCATATCCTTAATCCCATTGTTACCAGAATCTTTTTCACAGGAAGAAATTAAAGACAAATTTCAGCAAGCAGAAAATCTTCTAAAAGAAAAAAAGTTTGCAGACCTCATGACTTTTTCTGAAGAGGAATTGTTAGAATATCCTAATGAGATGGTCTGGCTGTATTATCAGGCAAGAGCATACGAAGGACTTGAAGATTACAAAAAAGCCATAGAAATCTATGAAAACATTTTAAAAAATAATGACATTGTAACTAATAAAATATTATTTCATTATGCCATATCTCTTTTTGAAGATGAGCAGTTTGAACTTGCATTGCAATATTTTAATATCTTTGGAGAAGAAGACGGACATTTTCTTCATTCCTTAGAATTCAAAGGATTGATCTTGATGGAATTGGGAAAATATGAGGAAGCCTTGGCTGTTTACGAAATTTTAACGTCTAAAGAAGATCCTCCATCTAATCACATAACAAATCATGCAGCTGTGCTTTCGAAACTAGAAAGATATGATGAAGCACTTGAAATGATAGAAAAATCACTTGAAAGAGATCCTGATGATCCTGCAGCTCTTGCGGTAAAAGGAGACATTTATTTTCACAGTGGCAATTATGCCAATGCAGAAATACTATACAATCAAGTACTTGCAATCACTCCAGAAGATGTTGATGTTCAAAATAACAAGGCACTTGCCCTCTCCAAATTAGAAAGACATGAAGAATCTCTTGCAATTTTTGATGGCATCTTAGAGAAAAATCAAAATCAAAAGACCACTCTGTTAAACAAAGGAACAGTACTTTATGAGTTAAAACGATATGATGAAGCAATAGCTGCTTTTGAAAGAGTATTGGCATTAGAACCTGAAAATGACGATGCCCTGAATAATATCGGTGGGGTTTATTCTGACCAGGAAAAATATTCTGAGGCCATAGAATATTTTGACAAGGCATTATCAGTCAATCCAAATGATGTTGGCACACTGAATAACAAAGCTTTAGCTTTAGGACATCTAGGCCAAGACGATAAGGCTAAAGAAATTCTTGAAAAGATACTAAGACTTGATCCTGAAAATCAACAGGCAAATACAAACTATAAGATTGCTTTAGCCAATATAGAACACAGAAAAAATGTTGAATTTAGATTACAGATTTTCACAGCATCTGTTGTTTCTGCAATCATTGCACTTGCTCTCTTAGCATGGTTTGTCCGTAAAAGATATGCTGAATTTTCAGCTGATTCTTCTCCTGGAACATATGTGTTCATACTCATCCTAGTAGGAATAGCAATACTGCTTCTTTCTGTTGTGTATATTGATCTTTCTGAAACAATCTCTTTGTGGGATGAAGAACAAAATGACATATCTAATTGGGCGGCAACTGTATTTTCTTTGGGAGTTGGGGTTTTGATCACTTTAGGATTGTTCATCTATACAAATGTCTCAAATAGAAGAATTGGTAGGGCTGTGGACTCAGTTGGTCAAGTTACATCAAGAATAGAAGATCAACAAACAGAGATTGGAGGTATTGTACAACAAATGAATACTGTGACTGGTAATATAGAAACTCAACAACAAGAAACTGCAGGACTTGTCAGACAAGTAGCAGAAATTAATACATTACACCAGACTGAAAAAGAAAACAGAAAAAAATATTTTGAAAAAATGATCGTTACTGCATTAGGAACTACTAGAGAAAAACTAACTCTGATTAAGGAACGTATTGGTACTGAACATGGAGTAATAAACCAAGCCATAATTGATGAATGGAATACATTGAAAATTCCTGCTGAACGTTTTGAGATGATCATAATGATGGCAGGAGATTCTTTAAATCATGAAATATCTGATGACATTGATCAAATCAGAGGAACTTTGAAAAATTCCCCAAGTGATGATTCTGCAGGATTATTGTCTCAGATAGATGAACTTGAAAAATTGATTCTGCCTATATTGACTGATAAATTAGATGCTGTACGTGAGGAAGTGCTTAAGGAACATTTGGCAAAAATTGAGCGATTAAGAGAAAAACATCTATCAGAAGGAAGTCAAAGTAAGAATCAGGATTTGATAAAAGCACAGCTGGATTTGGATGAAAGAAAGTACCAGCGAATGTATGGCAAATAATCTTTGTATCTGAAATACTCATCTTTGTATAATGACTCTTCAAAAAGCAATCAAAATTCTAGACTTTCTCATAGAACAGCAAACCGCATACGCAAAAGGCATGATATCTCCCCAGCAATCCTGGAACCAGGACTTTGACTGCCTAAAGGATCTGGCAGAATCAATGGCTGCAAACGCAGAACATGAAGTATTGACACTGCAGGAAATCAAAAAGCAAATCATTCCAAGGTGCAACCATCCCAAAGAAATGCAGGACCGAGATTCAAAGGGGAATCTTTACTGCATGAGCTGCAATTGGGACCTCTAATCTTTTTTTGATACAATCTGATACAGCTACACTTTGATACACTTTGAGACAAGCTCTAAAATTTACAAATTATTACGAATAACATTTCAAACTGTAACAAAATAACTTGCAAATAATTAGCTACAAAACATCACTTGTAACAAATTGAACTACCATACAACATGCTTTGCTGCAAAATTATCTCCTGTATCAGTTTGTATCAAATTGTAACATGGTGTATCAAATTGTCAAAGAATGTAGCATCAAAATTGTAATTTTACACTATTGGACAGGTAATTGGACAGTAATTGTCCAGTAGTAGGTGTGGGAATGGGGCAATAGTAAACTCTAAAAAACAAAAAGAAAGGGAGATTATTCTCCACAGTTACAATTTGGTCCGCACATACATGGTCCAGCTTCACCTGAACAAGTACAGACTCCGTCTTCGTCGCATGCACAATCTGCCATACAATTACATTCTGCTTCACTGTGTTTCATGTCACCATGAGAACCGTGTTGCATGTCTCCACAATTACAATCAGGGCCACACATACATGGTCCAGGTTCACCTGAACAGATGCAAGCTCCGCCTTGATCACATGCACAACCTTCTGCACAATCACATGTTGCACCATGAGATCTTTTCTCATGTACTGATGCAGAGCCACCACCCATTGAAACAATAGAGTAGGTGATTGCAAATGGATCAGTATTGAATGTGTGAGCTGCTAATGCATTTCCTGTAAACATCCAAGAACCCATCTTGTTTTGTTGATCAACAAGTGTTAGTGCAAACTTTGTCTTACCATCGGGAGTCCAGATAGTTTGTCCCATAACTTCATCTTCAGTTAATGGTCCGTGAAGTGCAACTAGTTGAACGTTTTCAGATGCAGAGTATGTCAACATTCCTTTGTACATTTTTTCAGAAGGTGCTAACAATACTGCAAGTTGATGTAGTTCATGTCCTAGTCCTGGATCAGTTTCTGATTGAATAGTACCAGTAATGGTTTTCATTCCATGATCTTTCATTTTATGATCATGTTTCATATCACCACAGGAAGAACACATGCCATCATGACCATTTTTTGCGTGATCATGTTGCATGTCTCCACAATTACAATCAGGGCCGCACATACATGGCCCAGGTTCACCTGAACAAATGCAAGCTCCGCCTTGATCACATGCACATCCTTCTGCGCAATCACACATTTCACCATGTGCTCGTTTCTCATGAACGGATTCAGGTGGTAATGGCATTCCTTTTTGCTCAAGACCATATCTTGGAATTACAACGTCAGGAGGAGTTTGTTGTGCTTCCCATGCTTCTCGTCCTCCAGGAATTTCAGAGCATAATCTATCGCCACATACCATTCCTTTTGTCTTAGAACCATATGCAGAGCTAGACACTCCTTCAGCCTTGAGAGCTTCAACTGATTGAACAGAAGTTGATGTTACAATTGCACCAGATAGTAAAATTGTAGTAGCAAATAGTACCGCAAGGGCTGTTAATTTCATTACAAAAAGATCAAGTTCATCAGTATTAAAGTAAGAACATTATTTTCAAAATTGAATTGATGGTACATTTATCGAATTTAGTTTCAATGATGAAAATTACACTTTATTTTTAAAATATCAGAAGGGTATTTTAGATCATGAGATATTTTGCAATTATTTTTGGCATAATGATAATTTTTTCTGCACAGGTTGTTTTTGCTCAAGAAGTTCCTCCATGGATAAAAAATTCAGCTGGTTGGTGGGCCGATGGTTCAATTGATGATGCGGACTTTGTTAAAGGGATTGAATTTTTAGTTAATGAGAAAATTATTCATGTTGATACGAATATTCTCAATGAAAAAAAATCTGATGAGATTCCTCCATGGATAAAAAATTCAGCTGGTTGGTGGGCCGATGGTTCAATTGGTGATGCGGATTTTCTAAATGGAATTCAATATCTTGTTTCAAATGGAATAATTTCTGTTGAAATTAGTCAAAATGAAATCGATGAAAAATTGATGATTGGTAGTTTTGATTTGAGTAATGCAGGACCAATTGAAGGGAAATCAGATGCACCATTTACTATCATTATGTTTACTGATCATCAATGTGAAAAATGTGTAAAGTGGTTAATTCATGAAAAAGAAGTAATCGAAGAAAAATTGATTGAAACAAATATTGCAAAATTTGTCATTCTTGATTATCCAATGTTAGGAGAAGATTCAGTTTCAGCAGCTGAAGCTTCCTATTGTGCATTAGAACAAGGAAAGTATTCTGAATACCACGATATTCTTAGCCAAAGATATGCTGGAGTTCAAAATGGATGGGCCAGCGTAGATGCGCTAATTGGATATGCAAAGGGATTAGACTTGAATTTTGATGAATTTGATAATTGTCTTTTTTGGGATCAACAGGCATTAAGAGTAGATTATAACAAAAAAGTTGCATTATCCCACGGAGTTGTTGGAACTCCAACATTTTTTGTTGTAGGTCCTAATGGCGAAATAGAGAAAATTGCAGGCTCTCAACCTCCAATGATTTTTGAGGCAGTCATAAAGGAGATGAGTTAAGTTTTCTTTTTTTGAAAAACACGAGCTAGCTCTCAAAGTAGTATTTTCAAATTTCAGATATCTTGCATTGCTTACATTGTTTTTTGGTGGTCTGTTTATTCCGTTAATCTATGTCACAGAGTATCTATTCTTTGAGCCCTATCTATTGTTCTACGTTCCTGAATATGAGATTCTCAATTTTCTATCAATTTTTGTAATCTGTGCTTTAACTGGTTTGGTACTTAGTATGTCGATTTATAGAATAAGATTTCTTCAAGCTAGCACTAAGAAGCTTCGAACAGGGTTGTTAGGTTCAATTGTTGGTGCTGGTGCAGGAGCTTGCTGCGGAGGAATAGGCGTTGCATTGATCTCAATATTTGGAGCAGTAGGCGGAGTGGCAACTTCAGTTTTAACAAATTTTGAGATTCCTCTGAGAATTGGATCAATTGCAATTCTTGTTTTTACTTATTTTATGATCATAAAAGATCTAAACAGAGAATGCAAAGTAAATTTTGACAAGTTTAGAGATTAAGTCCACTTGCTAGGATCTTTTTTTCTAATTTGTTTTCCATCAATTGTAACTTGATCTTCTTCCTCAAAGATAGTATGCCACTTTCCATTGCTTGGAAAAATTTTGTTCATTTGTTCTACTTTATCATTTGTCGGAGCTTTGTTCATTAATGCACCCCATCTCATGTTAGGAACTTTTGGCATGATATCATTGATGTCTTTCATATAATCACTTAACAGAATTTACTTAAAAATCTATGATACTCTCATGATTCCTTCTTTAATCAAGTACTGAATTCCTTGAATGAAAGAATCATCATCTATGGAGCCGTCTGCCCACCAGCCTGCATTGTTTTTAATCCATGCTGGGATTTCGTTTGAGTCAGTTCCTTCACCTTGTGAAGTTGGAGGAATTTTTAGAATATCTTCTTTAACTAAGAATTGAATTCCCTGAACAAATGAATAATCATCTATGGAGCCGTCTGCCCACCAGCCTGCATTGTTTTTAATCCATTCAGGAATTGCTGCAGGTGGTTGTTCTACAGGAGTTGTTTTTGGAAGGCTAGGTCCAATCTCAATTATTCCTGAACCAATTCCTGCATAAGTTTCATCATAAGAAAATCCTGTACCTAATGCTCGAATATCAATTCTGTAAATTCCCTGTGAAGGAACATAGATTTTTTTGACATCAATACCTTCAACAGCTACAATTCCAGGCATTAGTTCATCGTCACCCATGAATGTCTCTAAGACTTGATCATTTTCATCAATGAAAGATACAACATATCTCATGTCTCTAATCAAATCTCTATTTTGATCAAAGAATGTAATTTCAAATGGTACTTCATCACCTGCGCCATAGCTTCCATCCCAAGAGATGTTGACTGTTGTTGGAACTGGCTCAAAGTTTTCTGTGTCAACAAGATAGAATTCAGTTGATTGCTTTTCTATCTCACTTAGTGGAACTAACTTCAAGTCCATCTTTTTATTATCATAATTTTCTGGACCTAATGCTTCGTTAATTTTCTTTAATTCCTGATTTGTAATTAGAAAATGGACAATGTTTGTGTCTTCATATGAATATGGATCATTTAGTAATGCTCTTTGATCAACTTCAACTCCATTGACATATCCTTTGAATTGTTTTCCTTCTGCATATGGTGCAAATGTCTTTGGAACTCTAACTTCTTCATGAACAACTTGTACTAGATCAACATACTCAGGATCCCAATCAAATGGCATATCAAATGAAATAGAATTATCTGATTGATCAAACTGGAAATTATCTACATGATCATAGTATGTTTTTACAACAACAGGAATTTCTTCAGCATTTGCAGTTTGAATCATAAAGTTCTGATCTTGTGCAATGCTTACGAATGTGTCATAGCTTAGAATTTGTGCAACAACAGTTTTTGGACTTGTAGCTGCTTCAATATCCACTCTGATGTTATACAGACCACCTTGGGTAAAAATCGGTCCTGTAATTGTTGGTCTTGCGCAGGTTTCAAGATTTTCGTCATTACATGCATCACCAAATACATACAATGCTCCAGGAGCAGTTACATGCTCAGAACCACCATAAGTAGTACATCTCCACATGTCTACTTCATTACAATTTGCTTGTGGTCTAATTTCTACATCTAGTCTCCCATCATCATCATAAAACAAGTTTCTTGCTAAAAGCTCACCACTTTGCCAGACTTCTACTCTGTAGGTGACTTGATCTAGATTAGTATCAGTTAATGTATCAAAGAATCTAACCTGCATGTTTGCTGAAGAGACCTCACCTACTGTAATATCAGAAGGATCAAGTTGTGTACTAACAGTTACTTCCATATCTCCAAATGACAAAGGTGGTGCTTGGTCACCACCAAGTCCGTGTCCAAATGCATCAGGTAAAATGGTAGGAATTGTAAAGACTCCAATAATTGTAATGAATAACACAAGCTTATGGTACAATATTGAAACTAGGTAATTTCCATATTTAAAGATGGCATAGGATTTCTAGGAATGAAAAATTTTTTTGGGTGAGAAAATGGAGTACACTTTTTATTTGTCAATCTAAGATGTGAATTATAATGAAAGTTCTATTTGCATTATTGCTTGTACCGCTCTTAATGGTTCCAGCTTTTGCTGAAACTCAGACTTTACCAACTGATAAGGGCACACTTGATGTAAAATTAACTTATGATGAAATTGAACCAGGAGTTCAAACAAAGATCAACATTGATTTTCTAAATCCTCAAACACAAAAAGTTCAAGAACATATTGATTATACAATTGCAGTTTCAAAAGATGGTGAAACTGTTTTTGGTCCTATTCCACTAACACATACATCACTTGGTTCTGTAAAGATTCCAATTGAGTTTAATCTTGGTGAAGGAGTATACTCAATGGACTTTGAAGTTGAAGGAATTTTGTTCCAACCAATTCCAAAAGAAACCGTTTCTTTTGATATTCTAGTAGGAGAAGCTCAAGCACAACCAGTAACACCTCCTGAGAATAATCAACCATCAGTTAATGGGGAAAATGGAGGTTGTCTTATTGCTACTGCAACATTTGGTTCTGAACTTGCACCACAAGTTCAACAACTCAGAGAACTTAGAGACAATACAGTTCTCAAAACAGATTCAGGTATGGCATTTATGACAACTTTTAATCAATTCTATTATTCATTCTCACCAACAGTTGCAGACTTTGAAAGAGAAAATCCTGTTTTCAAAGAAGTTATGAAAGTAACACTAACTCCAATGCTATCATCATTATCATTACTAAATCATGTTGATATTGATTCAGAGCAAGAGATGCTAGGTTACGGGATCTCTATAGTTCTACTAAATGTCGGAATGTATGTTGGAATTCCATTATTTGGAATTCTAAAGTTGTATCAAACAAGAAAAAACTAATTCTATATCTGGAAATTCCAGTGAGGTTTTTATGTATCCGAACAAGTAGTCTGTCTAATGAAGACTATAGCAATTAGCTCTTTCTTCGTACTATTTGCTCTTGCAGCAGGTGTTATCGCAACAAGTCCAGCTGCATTTGCAGATCACGCAGAAGTCACAATCGTACCAGCCGATGGTTCTGGTGCACCAGGTTGTGAGGAAACTGCAGATGGATGTTACATTCCAATGGTCGCAACAGTTGATGTTGGTGGCGTAGTAATTATGTCAAACACTGATACTGCTGCACACACATACACTTCAGGAACTCCAGCAGATGGACCAGACGGTACATTTGATACTGGACTCTTAATGGCAGGCGGTTCATTTGAATGGTCTCCTGATACTGTAGGAGAATATCCGTACTTCTGTATGGTGCATCCTTGGATGGAAGGCACTATCATAGTACAAGAGGTAGGAGCTGCTGAAGAAGAACACGATGATCATGGTCATGAACACATGGATGAAGGTGGTCACTTGATCACAGATGCATCTGCAACAGGTATGATGTCCGATGGAACAACAGTAAAAATCTGGACTTCTGAACCAATGGCAGGTGAGATGATGGATATTCATGTAGAATTTGAAGATTCTGAACATGTCAACCATGACATAACTGTTACACAAAATGGTGAAACAGTTCTAGATGATATGGGAGCACATCATCATGAGGGCTCAGGTATGCATACAACAGCACCACTAAGTTCTGCTGATGCAGTAGATATCACAATTACCTTCCAAGGTTATGGTATTGATGATAAAACAGGACCAATTGGTGAAGAAGTAGTATTCACAAACGTTGTTCCAGAATTTGGAACAATCGCAATGATGATACTAGTTGTTGCAATCATCAGCATCGTAGCAGTA
>JANQNM010000063.1 GCA_028279625.1 Candidatus Nitrosopumilus sp.
CTAAAGAATCCTACAATTGTTTATGAAAATAATTTTGGAGATTTTTAGATTCTAGAAAATATAATCTGAAAACAACCATAATCCAACTAAAGTAAGACCCACTGCTGCCATTATCAATTTTGCAATAGAAATTTTTGAGACTTTCATATGAATAGAAGAAGTATTGGTGGTATAACAATTATTCCAATTATGGCTGCCACTTTGGGATAGTCCTTAGGCTTTAGTGGCTGCATCTTCTCCCTGTGGAATAGTTTGCTTTTTCGTAAATTCATAATATACATCCTCTAGATTGTTTCTTCTCCCTCATTGCCTGTTGCAACATCAATTGCACGCAAAATCTGTGAAACGAAAATTTTACCTACTCTTCCGTGTTCTTTGATGACTGTAATTACCTCATCTTCTCTTGCGTCAGGAACAATTGCTTCAATTCTGAATTTATCGTTGAATTGAGGGACAAAAATCTCACTACCTTTGGATGCGTGAATTTCAGGTCCTGGTCGTTTTCCTCTGCCTCTTACTTTGGAGACTGTGAGGCCGCCTATTCCTACCTTTTTTAGTGCTTCACTAATTGCCATGACGTCGTTTTCGCCAAGTATTACTTCTATTTTGAGCATTTGATTATGCTAATTTCGTTTTCACAAATATAATTTCTGTTTTTGATATACAAATGATAATCATTTGAAAATCAAATTTAGACAATGTTATTAATCAAAAATTAATTTTTTCAATTAATGGTACTTGATTCTGGAGATACAGCATGGATGCTTGTAGCAGGCAGTCTTGTACTTTTAATGATCCCCGCATTAGGTCTCTTTGAATCAGGTCTTTTGAGAAAAAAGAACGCTGCATCAATTTTCATGCAGATCTTTTTTGGTTTAGCATTACTTAGTGTGATGTGGTTCGTATTTGGATTTAGTTTATCATTTAGCCCTTCAGAACATGGTTTGATTGGAGATATGCAGTGGGTATTCCTCAAGGGCGTGCCTTCTGATGATTCATTAGACTTTGCTCCAACAATTCCTGGAGTCTTGTTTGTAAAATTCCAATTGATGTTTGCATGTATAACTCCATTGCTTCTTACAGGAACTATCGCTGAGAGAATGAAGTTTAGTTCCTTTATCGTATTCATTACTGCATGGTCTATGCTAATCTACTATCCACTTGTACACTGGGTATGGGGTGGCGGTTGGTTAGCCCAATTAGGTGTAGTAGACTTTGCAGGTGGTATTGTAATTCACACTAGTGTTGGTATGGCCGCTTTAGCTGCTGCGTTAGTATTAGGCAGAAGACGAAACTATGGACCTGCCATTATGATTCCTCACAGTATTCCACTTGCTGTACTTGGTTCATCTTTGCTATGGCTTGGATGGTTTGGTTTCAACGCAGGAAGTGCTTTAGCAGCATCAGGCGGTGTTGCAGGCAACACTGTAATTGTAACTCATATGGCATCTTCAGTTTCAGCTTTGATTTGGGGTGGCCTCTCATGGGTTAGAACTGGAAAACCATCTGTTGTTGCAACCATTAATGGTGCAATTGCAGGTCTTGCTGGTATTACTCCTGCTTCTGGATTTGTTAGTGCTGAACATGCATTTGTAATAGGAATTGCAATCGGTGTAATCTCTTACTCTGGTGTAGTTCTATTCAAAGAAAAACTAAAGATTGATGATGCACTTGATGTCAGCTCAGTCCACGGTGTTGCAGGAATTGTAGGTTCATTAGCAATTGGTATCTTTGCAAGTACTATTATCAACCCTGGTGGAGTCGATGGCTTATTGTTTGGTAATCCTGATCAACTATGGATTCAAGCAGTAGGTGTAGGTGTTGCAGCAGCAATTGGCTTTGGTGGAACGTGGATTCTAATGCAGGTCATAAAGCACTTGATTGGAATTAGGGTATCACCGCAGGTTGAAGATGTAGGTCTTGATATCAGCGAGCATGCTGAATCTGCGTACTCTGATGAGGAGGAATTCATGCTAGACATGGAAACCTATACAGAGGAATTGCAGGACAAAGATGAAATATTCCGTAAAAAGAAGTAGTGCGGGTGTAATCTTTGGCCGTAAATTACGATGATTTATCAAAACAAGTTTTAGATCTGGATTCTCAAGTCAGATTTGCTGGTGTAGCAAATAGCAAGGGCGAACTTGTTGCAGGTGGACAAAAGGAAAATGTCGACAAAATGCTATCTGATGATGATGTCAAAATGTCGATTCACTATGCATTACAAAAACGAGATCTTTACACAAATTTGGCATATAGAATAGGTCGTGAAAGATCAGCAATCAACGAATTTGAGAAAGTAACTCTAATCAGTATTCCAATAAACTCTAATGACTTGTTTATGGTAAGTACTGAACCACGAGCAGATTACTTGAAGATTATTGATCACATCCATTCTGTTCTAGATTCTCAGAAAGATTCTGAGTAAAGCCAGCTCTAATTGTTAGAATTGTGAAATTATAGTAAATCATCTCCTTTAAACAATCTACCTTTGAAACTTCATTATGGAAGTACTAGTAAGTGCAGCCCTAACGGTAGTTGGATTGGTTATGCTTTGCTTTGGAGGTAACTGGCTAGTAAGTGGCGGTGTTGCAATTGCAAGAAAATTTCGAATTAGTAATCTTGTAATCGGAATGACCATTGTTGCATATGGTACATCTACTCCCGAACTTGCAGCAAGTATAGCTGCTGCAGGAGAACACAGTGCAATTATTCTTGGAAATATCATTGGAAGCAACATTGCAAATGTTGGAATGGTTATTGGTATTGCCGCAATTTTAGTACCTCTAGTTGTTAGCAGATCTGTTTTACGAAAAGAGATCCCAATAATGCTTGGTGTTTCTGTTTTACTAATTTTGATTTCAATTGATGGTGAACTTTCACACTATGATGGAATTTTACTTTTAGTCGGTCTAGGTGTTTTTGCTTTTTACACATTCAAAGATGCTATGAAACAGCGACAAGAAAATAAAGAAAAAGAAATTGAACAAGGAAAAAATAATGTCTATGCAAAATCCTTTGGCTTGATTGGAATTGGTGTTGCTCTCTTGTATATTGGAGCAATTCTAACTGTTGATAATGCTGTAATTCTTGCAAAAGAATTTGGACTCTCAGAGAAAATTATTGGTTTGACAGTTATTGCTATAGGAACTTCTCTTCCTGAACTAATTACATCTGTTATTGCTATTAGAAAAGGTCATGCAGACATTGGAGTTGGCAATATCATTGGAAGTAATATCTACAATATTTTGATGATAATGGGTGTTGGTGCTACACTTGGAGGTGTTATGATTGCCTCAGATGTGTTCATTGACTATGCTATAATGATAATATTCAGTCTTTCACTGCTAATTGCAATCAAGACTGGAGTCATTAATCGTGTTATGGGTGTATGTCTGGCTGCAGGCTATATTGCATATTTGATAATGGCTTTTTTCACATAATTTGAGCCCAATCTAGATAGAGTCCACAAAAATATTCTCAGCTTTTAGTGATGGTGTAATTGATGGAAGAGATGCCCATTGAATTACATTTTTTTGATTGTTTCCAATCGCAGAGATGTTCTTTAACATGACTGGAAGATTGTGAATAATTCTAACTGATTTTCCTGGAGATTTTATTTCTCCATTTTCAATTATTCTAATTCCACTTCTTGCGGTGCATGAAAAATCTCCCTTGATTGGATTTACTGCATATGTATACCATAATCTTCCAACTAATATCCCATGTTTAGTGTCTTTGATCATCTCTTCTTGAGAAATGTCTCCTGAATCAATTTTCAAATTATGTGGTTGTGAAATTGGAATTGGTTCTGAACTTCTTCCCATCGGTGATCCCATCCTAGAAGCATTTCCTGATGACTCTTTTCCTTCTTTGTAACTATCAAACAAATTAGAAAATGTATTTTTGAAAGTTCCTTGCTCTATTAGATTTCTTTTACTAGTTATGATTCCTTCATCATCTACTGATTTGGTTCCTATTCCTTCAGGGATATGTGGATCATCAACTAAATTCAATCTCTCAATGGCAATATTTTTTTCAAAATCATTTGAAAAACAACTTTTCTTTTCTGAAAATGTTTTAAAATTAAAGTTCGATGCAACAACAAATGCTAACAATTCTCCTACAGAATATGGTTCAAAAATTATAGAATATGTCCCAGAATCTATTTTTTGAGGATTTATTGATTCAACACACATTGTCTTTGCATCAAATCCTATTTGTTCTGCAGAAAATTTTTCCATAGTTCTACAACTTGCATGTCCAATTCCTGAAACTGGAACATTCCCTAATTCTGATTCGGCATTAATTATTCCAGAAATGTAGGTTGCCTTGTCATTGAAATTTAATCCATTAGAATTTTGAATCTCATAGTCTTCAGAAACAATATTCAAAGACCCTGTTATCGTATTGATTTTCTTATCATCAGCCGAATTTATCATACTTTGTGCGATATCAGTTACTTTAGTTCCTGAAATTTGCTCTAGTTTTTCATCAAAAGTAGCAGGAATTTTTTTGTGATTTACATTATATGGCAATCCTTTCCAAAAATCCCTTGATTTGAGATTTGATGATATCAAAAATGCATTATCTATTGTTTTTTTGATATCTTGTGAGGATGTAGTTTGAATTGATACAATTTTTTTTTCATGAATTAATCTAATTCCGTAGCTTTCATCAAAGTTTTGTTTAATTTCGGCAATTTCTGAATCTGTGATTCTAACTGTTGTAGTTTTTTTCTTTATAAGAACAATTTCACATTCATCAATACCGATGTTCTTTGAATGATTTAATGCCTTTTCTAAGGCAGACAATTATTTTCTCCTTGGATTTTGGTAATTGAATTTGTTTATTTTAATTAATTCAACATATGACCCAAACTGAGATGCATCTGAAACTTTGTCAAGTTCACTTTCAATCTCATTTTCATTATCAAATTTTTTCAATATTTTGTATTCTGTGTTTCTTTCTGCAGGAATTCTTCCAATCTCTTTTACCATTCTTCTGATTTCTTTTGGTCTAATCAATTGACCGTGTTCAGAACCAGCTGAAGTTGAAATACTTTCATTGATCAATGTTCCTCCAAAATCATTTGCACCCCACATTAGTAATAATTGAGACATTTTTTGACCTTCTTTTACCCATGACATTTGTATATTATCAATTGAATTATTCAACATAATTCTTGCAATAGCATGAGTTAGTAAAACATCATTTCCACTTGCTCCTTGCCTAATTCCTTCATGCAACTGGTGCTTGTACATTGGCGCCTCAGAAGGAATAAAAT
>JANQNM010000021.1 GCA_028279625.1 Candidatus Nitrosopumilus sp.
CCAAGCTAGCTCAGCCTGGTAGAGCTTCCGGCTGTAGTTGTTGGCTTTAGATGGCTGACCAAATAACAGCATATCAGGCATACAGAAACCGGGTTGTCGGTGGTTCAACTCCGCCCCGCGGGACCACATAATATTTTATTATAGATTGTAAAAATAAGAAAAAGATAGACTGATTTAAGAAAACAAAGTTGAACTCTTAAATTAAAAAATTCTATGCCTATGCTGATTTTTTGACTTTTTGGGCTGCAGGTCCTTTTTTACCTTCGCCTACTTCAAACTCGACTTTATCGCCTTCATTGATGAATCCCTCGACGTCTGTTTTGTGAACAAAAAGATCGTCGCCTGATTCTCTTTCGATAAAACCAAAGCCCTTAGTACGGTTAAACCACTTTACGGTGCCTTGTTCCATTTGATTTTGAAATAATATCTTCGCTATATTAAGTAAGTCATCAAGAAAACATCAAGCTGAAGATAAGATCAAAAGTCTTTTGGGATGTGATTATTCTCTTTTAGCCATTCGACTTGAGGCAAGGTAAACCTCCAAACAATATCTCCTCGTTCTGATTCTTTAAAATCCCAAGGTGCAATGATGACAATATCATTATCTCTAATCCAAACTCTTCTCTTTAGTTTGCCTCTAATTCGACCTCGTCTTGTAATATTATCAGTACATTTGATTAGAACATTTTCGCCGCCTAGCATCTTCAATACTCTACCAAATAGCTCTCCCTCTTCAGGTAGACGGATTTCTTTTAGAGCACTTTCACTTTTTACTTGGCGCTTACCCATGATTTCCATTAACATTGTGAGCATATAACTGGTAGGGTTTTCCGTATGGAAATCAGGTATACCCATAAGGAATTTTATCTATAAAATAGAAAACAAGTTATGGAATTTAGATGCATTGATGAATGCGCTCAATGTTGTATTGAAAGAGAATATTATCCAAGTAAGAAATTTGGAAAAATCGGAGTGTTAATTCTTCCTGAAGAAAAAGATGAAATTGAGAAGCTTGCCAAAGATAATGGCATAGAGATTAGAATTTTACCACGAATTGGAGTTTCCAAAGATAAGATGACAACGCCAACAAAAATTTTAGCATATCAACTGATGGGAATTGAGAAGAATGGCAACACATGTCCATTCTTAGATACAAAAAGTGGGAAAAAATCACCTCATGGTGGTTTTCCATGTAAAATTTACAATGAAAGACCACTAGCTTGTAAAACATATCCTCTTATCGAATCAGAACCAATAACATTAGATCAAAAATGCAAATTTTGTAAAGAACATCAAAATGCTGATGAAAATCTTAATGCAGAAATTGAATCACTTTCAATCATCAAAGAGAAAATGAGTACAGATGAACCTTTCATTTGGAGATATGCAACAAAAGTTGGAGAACTAGAAGATCAAGAGATTTTAGAATCAGGATGGATTCTAGATGGTTAATCCCAAAAGTGGGATATGGAATGAATACAACCAAAAATACAAAAGGCATTAGTATATTGTCTTGTTATGAGCGAAGATGCATGGTCAAATTTAGACAAAGTTGATCAAAAAATTATTGAAATTCTTAACAATAATGCAAGGACGCCTTCAAAAGAAATTGCATCAGAATTAAAAAAATCAGGTCATGATGTTTCAGATAGAACAATTAGAAAAAGAATTGAAAGATTAGAAAAGAGTGGAATCATCAAAGGATACAAAGCAGTTCTAACAGATGTATCAGGAATTAATGAATATCAAGCAGTATTCATGAAACTTAAACCATCGAAATCTCTTGAAGCAGTAAAAGATTCTATCAAAGATTTCATTACAAAATTAGATAATTATCTCTTAGTAGCAAACATGGATGGAGAATGGAATATGTTAGTAATCATACAAGTAGAATCTGAAAAATCCAATACATCACAAAAGATAGTTGAAAAATTTTCAGATGATTTAATTGATTATAGAATTAATGAAATCGACATCAAAGATGCCAACATCTTGAACATGTCTTTATTGTTATTGTAATAAAGAGTATTCTGACTCAGCAATATCTATTGCTTTTTTGAGCTCATCAAGGGTGAAAGGTTTTTGGATAAAGGCAGAAACTCCTGTGCTAATTGTTTTGTTGACACGAGCAGTTGTTTTTTCATCTGCAGTGATAACTACAATTTGTAGATTCACTTTATCTTTGAGTAGTTTTATTGCGACTTCATCACCTTCAAGATCAGGCAATCCCATATCTAGGAGTACAACAGGTTCTTTATTTTCAGAAAATAATTTCTTACATCCTTTAACACCATCTTTTCCATTTTCAAAGATATGTATTTCAGAATAACCTAATTTTTCAACATAATTTTGCAGTTTCATTGCAATAGCTTTACTGTCATCAATAATTACAATTGGTCTTGTTACTTGGATTGTTGAAGGAGAAATTGTTTTTGCTTTTTGATATGCATCCTTTGCTTTATCAAATTCACCTAAACTCAAAAAACATTTTGATGCACAAAGTAATGCACCTTTGATATTTTTAGAATTTTTTGCCTTTGAATATTTTAAAAATAATTCACTTGCTTCTTTCATTTCATTTTCAGATTCTTTTCCTTGTTTGTGTTTACATTCTGCTGCTAGCATATACATTAAAGCAGATTTTAGTGAGTCAGATTTTTTCAGAGATTCTGCTTGATTAGTGAAAAGATTATGGGCAGTAATGAATTGTTTATTCTTTAGATGAGTAAGCGCTATTTCACAACTTGTTTTTGAATCCAATGTCATTATTCAGGATTTTTATTTTATAAGAATTTGTTGTAAAATAAAACTATGGGTTAATGACTGCACGGCCAAGAATTTTTCGGTCCTTTAAGTCCTGAAGGGCATTATTTGCTTCATCAAGAGAGTATCTCTTTGAGATTACAGGATTGATTACTCCTTTACGAGCAAGTTCTAGCAACTCAACCATGTCATTGAAATTTCCAGTATATGCACCTTGGATTGTTAGAGCTTTTAGTGGAACGGTAACAAGAGACAATTCAATAGAACCGCCAAAGAGTCCAACTAAAACCAAATTACCTCTTTTTCTTAGAACTGCCAACCCCATTTTGACAGTTGGTGGTGCATTGACAAAATCAACTACACTGTCTGCTCCCTTATCATTACAAATAGACATGATTTTTTTAGTAGCGTCAGGATCTTTGGAATTTACAGTATAATGAGCACCCATTTTTTTGGCAGTTTCTAATTTTTCATCATTTAAATCCACACATATGATTTTAGCATCCGTAATTTCACTTGCAATTTGTACTCCCATTAATCCTAATCCACCAGCCCCAACAATTACAAGAAATTCTGGAGAGTTTTGATTTGCTTTTTTGATAGAAGTGTATGCTGTTAATCCTGAACAAGCAAGAGAGGTAGCAGCGTCAGGATCTACACCATCAAGTTTTGCTAGATATTTAGAATTTGGAATTAAAGTATGATCAGCATATCCTCCATGTTGAAAGAGTCCTATAGATTGTGGAGTATCACATAGATTTTCATTTCCAGCGTTACATGCTGGACAATCAGGACATCCTATCCAAGGATAAACTAGAACATCATCACCTACTGAAACATTAGAAACATCTTCTCCAATTTCCTCAACAGTACCAACAATTTCATGGCCAGGAGTAATAGGGTATTTCACTCCTCTATCAGTAACTTTCAAAAATTCACCATCTCCAAGGTCATATCCACCTTCCCACAAGTGTAAATCACTATGACAAACACCGTTAGATTTGACCTTTAATAGAACCTGAGTTCCCTTAGGTTTTGGGTTTTCAGATTCAGATATTATAAGAGGCTCATTTGGGCCCGGAATTTTGGCCTGTTTCATAAATTCGATTTTGCTACTAACAATATAAGAGTTGACAGGGTGTGTGAGAAAAATAGAGCCATTAGATATTATTGAATAGAGAAAGATCTATCTCGTGAGTGAAGCAAGTACTCCCAACAGTATTTCTCAAGAACCAGTGAATATTCTATTTAGTCCATCATCTGTTGCAAAAAAAGATGTTTGGGAGATTGATTTAATCCAAATCTTGAATTTGTTAATAAAAATACTTGAAAAATCAGGTAAGAAGGATCTTAAAGTAGCAGGAATGGCAGCCTTGTCGTCATCATTAATTTACAGAATGAAGGTTGAAAGTATTTTTGCATTACAAAGAGCTGCAATGGAAAAAAAGCCAATGCATCAAAGAACAGATGTAGATATTGAATTAATTGATATTCCATACAGACATGAATCAACATATCCAGTTTCATTAGATGACTTACTTGGATTACTTCAAAATCTAATTGGTACGATTGCAAATCCACAATCTAGAAGAAATCGTCAAGTGGAGATTGAACCAATTGAAGCACCAGATTTTCAAGAGTATTTTATTTCACTTGAAAGCATTATTGGAAAATATGAAGACTTGGTAATGAAAAAGATTACACCTTCAGGATTTGGCTTACTACAAGATATCATAGTAGAATTAGATGAGGTTGATTCTATCAGGTGTTTCTTTGCAATACTATTTTTGGCAAGAGATCAAAAAGTGGACCTAGAGCAAGTAGATGATGATATCAAAATTATTGTGATAAAAGAAGAGTTAACAAATTGATCAAAAATGGAGAAAGAGTTTCTTTAACTATATTTCAAAGGAGAAGATGGTAATTGGCTAAAGTAGAGAACATGGATGAGGCAACAGCAAGGGTAGAAGCAGCACTATATTCAGCTGGAAGACCACTCAGAATAGAAGATTTAATCAGAGCCTCAGGCACAGAATCAAGGACAAAGACTCTGGATGTACTTAACAACCTCATGAAAAAGACAAAGTCAGCATTCAAGGCGCTTGAAGTAGTAATTTTACCAGATGGATCTTATGTTTTTCAATTAAAACCAGAGTACAGTGCAACAGTCAAAAGATACGCTTCAAAGCCCATTCTTCCAAATGCAACTCTAAAGACACTATCATACATCGCATATAGACAACCAATTTCATCCAAAGAGTTGGTTGAAACCAGAGGTTCTGGAGTTTATGCACATCTCAAAGAACTGAGACAACTCGATTTCATTACACATCAAAATGTTGGAAGATTGAAAATTTATTCAACTACTGAAAAATTCCAAAAATACTTTGGAATTCAGGGAGATGTGGAAAATCTAAAACAAAGGTTATTTTCCAAAGTTAGAAAAACTGCAAGTATGAGACAAACTGCTCCTGCACCCCAAATTGCTACAGAGTTAAACTAAATTTTTCAACTTAAGGCTAATTTTTTGCGTTTTGTATAAATTAGAGTGATTTAGACAAGTTTCTGTGAGAAAATCCGTAGAGAATTTAGCAACCAGTAAAACAACTGGAGGAAGAAGACACCCACTTAGAATTAGAAGAAAATATGAAACTGATAGATATCCAAATGAACCAATAATTGGAGCTCAAGTTACTATCACTAGACATGTTCGTGGAAAAAATAGAAAGACAGCTTTGAAATCAATTGATTTTGTTAATCTTGCAACTGATGATGCAAAAGTAAAGAAAACAAAAATTATCAAGGTTTTAGATAATGCAACAAACAATGATTACAAAAGAAGAGGTATCATTACAAAAGGTGCAATATTAGAAACACAAGAAGGAAAATGTAAAGTTGTTTCTAAACCAGGACAAAACGGAATAGTTAACGCAATTTTACTAAAGGAATAAAATGAAAGATTACGAACATGTCGTAATCTGGTTGGATTATTTCAACAAGAATTTAAAAAAATCAAAAGGTAGACGTCTTGGATTAGAGAAATGTGTTTTTGATCCTTCATTAAAAGAATTGATGGATGCCACAACTGCTGCTGGATTTGAAATAACAGAATCAGATGATAAAGTCAGATTTCCTAAAAGACCATTTGTTAGGTCAGGGTATGTTATTTTACCAAAAGGATCCTCTAAGACAAAAATTCTTAACAAAATTTCAGAAAAACTTGTATCAAAAAGGTCCAAACAATCAAAATAAAATCAATTCTAGCTCTTAGCTAAAGTAAAGTTGACAGAAGTCTATGATA
>JANQNM010000062.1 GCA_028279625.1 Candidatus Nitrosopumilus sp.
TACCTAGACAAAGGGAGTTTCTTCACGTTAAAATTAATGAAATTTTTCATATTATCACTAGTATGTAAGAAATCTAACTTACACCGTAGGCTGGGCCATGTCAGGATTCTCTATCTCTTCTTCAGGTTCAGGAGTTTCGATTTCATCTGCGGCAGTTTCAATTTCTTCACTACCCTCTTCAACATTCTCTTCAACATTCTCTTCCTCATCTTCAACAATGTCTGTTCCCATTGCACCAATTGTATGGGGAGGACATGCAACATTGAGATTTTTAGATAATAAGAAGAATGTAGGAAATAATTCATGATAAATTACAGTTAGAATTTTAGGAACATCATTATCGTCTTTTTCCAAAATTTCATCTCTTTCCATAGAGTCACCAAAAATTCTTGCAACTCCTTCTATGGACAATCTTACATTTTTTGGGTTTGATAAGGCAGTAATCCCATATTTGAAGACAGATTGGTCTTCACTATTATCAACTTCCTCAATATTTGCTTCTACATCATATTTGTCAATTTTTGTGACTTTAGGGTCATTTTTACTCATAGATATGGAATTAAGGTCGATCTGAGCGTTCAATGTAAGAAAAAAGTACTAAAATATTCATTAAACAATGTGTATGTAACATCCTCGCACACATAACAGCATTAAGTATGTCCAAGTATAATATGAGCACAGATGGAGCAGAAAAATAAGCTAATTTCGTCAACTAAACGTTCGAAAATTAGTTCGGATAAAGTGAATCTTTCAGTATCAATCTCTAAGATCAAAAAAGACACTCACAAATTATCAAAAATGTATGATTTTAAAAAATACATGGATTCTTCTGATATGATTTTTCCTGAAGAGATGGATGATATGATTCCAAAAGATACTCCTCCATACTTAGATAACGGAGAACATTATGTTGAAAGAATTGGAAGAGCATTAAAATTTTTCAAACAATGTGCGCTTATTGGTCCGAGTGGAACTGGAAAAACACACATCGTATATCTTGTTGCAGAATTGGCTGGATTGCCAATGTGGGAAATTAACTGTGGTTTAGCAACATCTGTTTTTGATTTGTTTGGAAGGTATGTTGGTTTAGGAAAAGAAAATTGGATTGATGGTTTGATAACAGGTTGGTGTAGAAAAGGAGGAATCCTATATCTGGACGAAGCAAACATGATGAAACAAGACGTTGCAACAAAACTCAACCCATTACTGGACCAAAGAGGTCACATGGTATTAACAGAAAAAGATAGTGAGATTATTCACAGACACAAACATGCATACATGATAATTAGTATGAACCCTGTTTCATCAGAATTCGCAGGTACCAAGCCAATCAACGCTGCTATGAGAAGAAGAATGAGTGTTTGGTTGAACTTTGATTACATGAGTGTTGGTGACAATATTGATGATAAAGAAATTCAAATGGTTTCAGAGAGAGGAGGAATATCAATGTATGATGCAGAAAGCATTGTAAAGATTGGTGCAAAACTTAGACAAGAATACAAAATGGGAGACCTTCCTTACGGACCATCAATTGGAGATTTAGTAAACTGGGCAAAGATTTGTTCTGATGGTGCAACAATTCCAGAAGGAGGAGACGAAACATTAGTTCCAATGACTAGTGATGACCCCGAAGTTCAAGATGAAGTAAGACATATCATCAAAAAGGTATTAGAAAGTCAAGCAGCTACAAAAAAGAAGGTAGAGTAATTCTATGGTAAAAGAAACCATACAAGATATGGCTCATCAGTTGTTTTTTGATATTTGTGAGAAAAAACCAATTGATATTGATATGTTCTTTTTAGACCAAATACATTTTCCTAGAATTGAATATGAACCAAGAATGACAGTTTACATCCCTATGCCAAGAGAAGTTCAAGGTTTGCAAGTATTTGAAGGAACTGCATTCACAAGACTTGAAGATTCCCAAGAAACAATTTTTGCATTATATTTTGCATCAGTTTGTCATACTGCTGGACATGCAAAATTAACAGATATTAAAAAATACAAAAAATGGATGGAAGGTAAAAACAAAAAACGTGCTTTAGAAACATTTGAGTACATAGAAGATATCAGAGTAGATGAGTTCTTAAAAAATAATTTCCCAGAATACTATTCAGAAATAAAAAAAATTGAAGAGTTTTACAATACTCTAAATGAGAAACAAGAATTAATAGATACTAAAAAGCACTCTAAAAAAATATTTTCTCAAAGATTTGTTAAAGACGTAAAAATTGAGAGAGAGGAATTAAGAGAAAAAATTCTATCATTGAATTTAGACGATGAGAAAAAATTAGCAAAGATTGCAGATAGAATCTATGAATCTGCAAATATCATTAGTGATCAAAAACTTCCTTATGTTGATCATTATTCACATCCAAAGAGAATTGAAAAATGGAATCAAGATATCATAATTAACACTGATGGAAGATTTCAACATATTATTCAGAGATTTTCAGAAATTTGGATTGAGCAGTTGAAGAGAAGAGCTAAAGTTAAGAAAAAATATGGAGGGATTACAGAAGACTTAGAATTTGATAAAATTGATTTTGCTCCAGAAAATATCGGAGAATATCTAAGACTCAAAAATGCAACACACTTGTTTTTGAAGAAAATGTCATCACAAATCAAAATGACACCAAATGTCATGGATGAAGGTATGCCTGAAGACATGGGTTTGCTTCAAATGCAAGCAGCCATCCAGGCAGTTGCATCCCAAAACGATAGAATTCAGATATTCGAACAAGACGACTATAGAAGAATTGAAGAAGAATGGGCAATTGTAGTAGATACCAGTAGTAGTATGAGGCTAAAATTTGATGAAATGAAAAAATTTGCAATTTGTTTAGGCGAGGCTGCAAATGAAGTAAATTCAAAAAATGGTAAATGGGGATTTTTTACTTTTAACAATAATTTTACCATAGTCAAAGACCACTACGAACAATATGATCAAAACTCAAAATCTCGAATTGGAGGAATTGAAATTAAAGGATTATCATTTATTGCAGATGCTGTAAAGTTATGTTCAAGGATCTTAGACAGAGAAAATATTGAACGCAGGTACATCTTTTTGATTACAGATGGACAGGCTTTAGGAACGGCTGATGCTGATGAAAAAATGAAATTGGCAATTGAAGAGGCAAGAAAAAAAGGAATTAGTGTTATTGCTATTGGAATTCCTCAAGGAGTAACAAAAATTTATTCAATGTGTATGCCATATGAAGGATTAAGGAAAACTGTGGCAAAATTTTTGAATGCATATACTATGCTTGTAGGCGATGATCTTTGAGCATGATTTGTATGAATCAAAAAATTATGACAAGATTGAATATTAACCAGAATTGGGACATTTGGTTGTGGCTTTTATAGAAACTAGGAGGTCGTAAGTTAAGAATTGAATAAGAAACTAAGCAAAAAACGTGCAATCAGTACTGTGCTTACAACAGTTATCATCTTGGTATCATCTGTTGTACTTGGTTCAGGTGTTGTTCTCTATGGTACT
>JANQNM010000064.1 GCA_028279625.1 Candidatus Nitrosopumilus sp.
TCGAGGTTAATCTATCTTCCGAAAAATTTGGTGCTTTTATACTAATTTTGAAATTAACATTAGGTATCCGGTTCTGAGGACTTGTGTTGTAAAGATATCGCCAGCCCAGGATCGGTTACTTCATTGAATCTTTTGCATGTTCTACATATTTTCGGTATAATCCAGATTGGTATTGGGGATTTTGAATGATCAGTGATTTGTTTTTCAAATCCTCTTTTGATTGAAACATATTTTTTTCATAGATTCCACGTTTATCCAGAGTCATGCAGATATCTTGCCATACAGTAACTTCTTTTGGATTTCGATTAGCTGTTGCATAATAGACATACAATAATCTAAGTTTGTTATATTCGTCCAAAGTTAGTTCTTTTCCTAAAATGTAACTTCGTTTTAATGACTGAAAATATACCAATCCTTGAGATGTCAAAACATAATCAAAAAGTTTTGGATATTCATTTATCTCAATTGGATAAAGAGGATTTTCATCATTCATCTTATTAACATTAGAGTTAATCCATGAAAAATTATTGTTTTCGTATCAAGCCTTGAATTTTTTGAGACCTTCACTTACAACCAGATTCAGTACTGATGAAAAACTAACAGATTTTGGTGATGTTTTGATCATCTTTGCTTGTATTCCTCGAAGTTTTTCTACATTTGTGGTTTCCAATACAACAGTTATTCGTTCTCCCACAACAAAATTACAAGGATTTGCTATAAAAGAAAGACCCAATATGAGCCAAGATTTGTCAGATATTGGAATTTATACCAGAATAATTCTCAATATTACATATGGCAAGATCAAGATATTGGAAAATTACTCCAGAGGAAATGGATGCATTTCATTATGATGAGAGTAAATTGCTAAACTGGGAGATTAAATGTATTAGAGAGCCTGAGGATGAGGCTCATTTTATCGGAGTTTTCATGTATAGACATGGAACTGCATATGACTATGAATCAGTAAAGGGAATTTGCTATTTTCATAACAACATTGACAGAAAAGAACTTCCATCAATTACCAGTTTCCTTCAAGGCAAATACAACGGAAAAGAGATGGAAAAAGGAGAGAGAGTATTTCTAAAAGATTCAAAGGAAATCTTTTCTCCTAAAGATATAGGAGACTTGGCAAAAGAGATGGAGACCAAATTTAACACAAAAGCAATCATCTCATTAGAATTTGAGGATTTAACCCAAGAACAACTCAAAGATGCAGGACTTCCAGAAGCAAAATTATTGCCAATTCCCGGCAAATAGATATAGCTTTAGACATAAAGATAGCAGATGTCTGAATTGGAAGGTTTCAATCAGCACCTAGAAGAATTACGAAAAAGACTGTTAAGAATCGTATTAGTTATTGGAATTATTACTGCATTCATTTTAACCATGCATGCAGAACCAATTCAAGTTGGAGATATTACTTTGTACTATCCAACACCTGAACCACTAAACAACATTGCAGCTCAGATAACAAATCACATGAAAATTAATCTCGTTCCACAAGATGTGCAATTAATTCAAACAGCTCCTGGACAAGCATTCTTTGCACAAGTGTACATTGCAGCACTAGTAGGAATTGTTGTAGGAATGCCAATTGTAATCAAAGAACTGGTTGGATTCATCAAACCAGCATTAAAAGAAAATGAAGTCAATGTTAGTAGAAGCATTTCATTACCAGCACTTGGTCTATTTGTAGCGGGGTGTTTCTTTTCATACAATTTAGTTGTTCCATATATTTTGGAATTTTTGTATAGATACGGTGAATCAGCAGGTCTTGTAACATTTCTAAATGTAATTGATTTTGTTACTTTTGTTTTACAATTTCTATTAGCATTTGGATTTTCATTTCAACTACCATTAGCAATGTATGCAATTTCAATGTCAGGGATGGTTGATTCAGACTTTTGGAGGAAAAACATCAGATATGCTATTGTGGCAATTGTGATTTTTGGTGCAATTATTACTCCTGATGGGAGTGGCGTTACAATGTGGTTTATTGCAGGTCCCATGATTGCTCTGTACACCGCAGGCATGATGATCATTGAGCGTAAAGAAAGACAAAAGTTGAACACTTAAATCCAAATTTGGTTAATTAGATACATAATGTTTGGAATGGGTTTGGCCAATTTCATTGCAGGTCAAGAGTGGATCTTTATCATAATTATTGCAGTAGTATTCATTTTTGGTGCAAAGAAGATTCCAGAATTAGCAAAAACCTTCGGTAAAGCAAAAGGCGAGTTTGAGAAAGGAAAAATCGAGGGCGAAAAAGAACTCAAAGACTTTAAGGATAAAGAAGCAAAATCTGACTAGTTTTCAGCAATCTTTACTAAATCATCTACAATTTTGACATAATCTAGTTCGTATTTTTTCCCGACTAACCCAGACAATTTCATTTTTCCAGATAATTTCAAATCAGCATCAATTAGTATTCTAGTACCTTCAGGAATTTCTACAAATTGTTCTTGGATATGACTTCCTTTAGCATCACCTCCAATAACAAAAACATCATGAGTTGCAGGTTCATTTGTCACATGCTTTGCCATTATCACAAGTTCTTTTTCTCCAAGATTCATGTGTTCTTCAACTACTGACACATTTCCTCTAACTGAGCGAACTCGGATAGAAGGAAAATGTTGAGGAATTATTTTTTGAAAATTTTCATAGTCTGAAAATATATCATAAACAGTTTGTCTTTTTGCATTTACTGTTTTTACTAGAGAGAACTTTGACAACGGTAATTCAGAAAGTACCCCATCGAGGGTATAAATCGTGCTCTATGTCAAATTGGTCCAAACATTTCCCAACTCCATGATTAACAATATCATCAATAGATTTTGGTTTTGTATAAAATTCTGTAACAGGAGGTAAAATAACAACACCAAGACGAGATAGTTTCAACATGTTTTCTAAATGGATTGCAGATAGAGGTGTTTCTCTTACCATTAAAATTAATTTTCTAGATTCCTTAATTGTAACTCCAGCTGCTCTTGCAATTAATGTATCATCATAACCATTTGCAATTGCTGCCAATGTCTTCATACTACATGGTGCAACAATCATTCCATCAATTTTATGAGTCCCACTAGAAACGCTAGAGGCCATGTTTTTCTCATCAGAAGTATTACTTGCTAATGATTTTACATAATCACTAGTAAATTCAGTTTCCATTGAAATGCACTTTTCAGCCCACTCTGACATTATGAGATGAGTCTCAACATTTAGTTTCTTTAGAGACTCAAGCATTCGAATCCCATAGATTACTCCAGTGCTTCCTGTAATTCCAATGATTAATTTCATTAGTTTATCTTGAACAAGTAGAGTATTTTATGTATTAGATATTCTGTGTGCTTTACCACTAGTAATTTTGGGCCTCATCATTTTTTGATGCATCCTCAAATTCTTGTCGGACTCTTCTTCTTTTTATCCACAAGGAGATTCCTCCAATGGCCATAGCAGTAAGTAAAATGACTCCTGCCATTTGTAATTCGAAATAATACAGCACATAGAAAATCAAAATTCAATTGAAAAAAGTCTTATGATTTTTGCCGATCTGAAAAATTGAAAATTAGCTATATTAGCTCCTGTTTTCCTAGGCATAACGTGATAAAAAGTTCTGAAATAAAGAAGATAGTTAATGACTATTCAGATGTCAGAATTGGTGTCCTAGGAAGCCATTCAGCACTAGAAGTAATGGATGGAGCAAAAGATGAAGATTTTCAAACTAGCGTCTATTGTCAAAAAGGCAGAGAAGGACCATATCAAAGATTCAACAGAGTTGCTGATGAGATCGTAGTTTTGAACAAATTCAAAGATATGACGTCTGCAGCAAATCAAAAGAAACTTCGTGAATCAAATACCATTATCGTTCCACATAGATCACTTACAGTTTATCTAGGATACAAAGCATTGGAGAATTCATTTAAGGTACCAATTTTTGGAAACAGGAAATTATTCCAAGCCGAAGAAAGAACTGCAAAAAAAGGACAGTACTATCTTTTAGAAAAAGCCAGAATAAAATATCCAAAATTATTCAAAGACCCAAAAAGAATCAATAAACCATGTATTGTTAAAGTTCAAGAAAAAAACAGACCTTTAGAGAGAGCATTCTTTACAGTTTCTTCTTACAAAGATTATAAAGAAAAATCTGAAGCAAAAATCAAACAAGGCGTTATAGCTAGAAAAGACTTGGAAAAAGCAAGCATAGAAGAATTAGCAATTGGAACTTACATGAATTTCAATTTCTTCCATACGCCAATTTCAAAACAAGTTGATTTTATTGGAATTGAGCGAAGATTACAAACTAACATTCATGATTATAATGCATTGCCAGCCAAACAACAATTAGATATTGACATTGATTTACAAAATATTGAGGTAGGACATACTCCTGCAAGTATCAGAGAATCATTATTAGAAAAAGTAATCAAAATGGGAGACAAATTTGTTTCAGCAGTAAAAAGAGAATATGCACCTGGAATAATTGGTCCATTCTCACTTCAAAGTGTCATTACAAAAGATTTAGAGTTGATAGTTTATGATGTATCTCTGAGAGTTCCCGGTAATCCAATTGTAGCCACAACTAGTCCATATACAAAATATCAATATGGTCAAACATTTGGTGTGGGCAGAAGAATTGCAATGGAGATAAAGAGAGCTCAAGAAGAAGACCGCCTTGATGAAATCGTAACATAGACAAATTTTTCAAAATCCTAATCTCCAATAAGATGAGAAATTAAAAAGGCGCAACCCCCTATTTTGCAGAACTATGAGAGATTCCCTCTCGTGGTCAAACGTCTTAACGCTTGATTGCCTTTTTTGTTCTGCGGGGCTACGCAGTCTAATCGCCAGATTTTACAACTAACGACATCAATTATTGTAAGCAATTTTAGTATTTAACATTTAGTGCTAATTATTACAAAAAATAATCAAAAATATTGTAATTTATTCTTTCTATAATACAGCATCACTCTATTAAACATACATCGAATTATCACCATGGAAATATTCATCTGTTGTATAAATACAGAAACTCACAATTTCATAATATGCCTAGACGTGTAACCATTATGATTGAAGATCAATTAGACAAGAAAGTAAGAGCATACCAAACAAAAAAAATGCAAAAAGAAAACTCTGCATACAGTTATTCAAAAGCAGTCAATGATATTTTGAAAGAATGTATCTAGATTGCAAACGCATATTTTTAACAGAATCAAATATTCTTTGTTAATTGGCTAGATTGAGAAATATGTTGAATACTCAACGTTTTGTTTTCAGATGATTAAACGGTTTGACATTTGAAACAAAATTGCTGGATGCCAATTGACATTTAAATCAAATTCCATATCAAAAAATCAACACAATACATTAAATGCATGATTGTATAGTTTGATTTGAAAATTTTGGATTGCAAACAATGTGGTAAAGTGTTTTTTGGAAGAAACGCAATTTTTTGTTCTATGGAATGTTACAAAGAGTATATTCATGAGCAACAAAGAAAAGAATCAGATAGTTCAAAGCAATAGTATTTTTGTAGGAAATTCAAATCAAAATCATGGGCAAAACTATTTTCATAAAAGAAATAATTTTAATTTCAAAAGAGCCTAAACTGTGTCCAACGTGCGAAAAAGAAGACAGGCTCGAAAAAGACATCATTAGAGAAGAAAAGTCTGATGGGAAAACAATCCTATGTTCAAGATGTGAGGCATTAATAGTAATTACAAATCAGAATTTAAGACAAGTCGAATTATCATCTAGAAAAGATGACACCGTCATGCTAAAAGAACCACATTTGATTAGAAAGGTATCATACTAGTCAGATTTTGAGAGTAATTCTTCAATTACATATCGACGAACATTTGCAACTTCCCAATCTCGAAGATTTGCATTCTTGCATTCTTCTTTAATTATTAATCCGGCAAGACCGTTACTCCAAATATGTCGTTTAGGGTCATATACTTCAATGATTTTACTACGTTTTTTGATCTTTATTCCTCCATGGCACCTATCAATTACTTGTAGAGCTGTCTTACGATAGAGTTTCTCAAAATTTACCATGATTTCATAATTTCACAGTAATCTCAAAAAGGTTCTGATTGTAGATGTAATGATAATATACTATAATTTTTCAATTAAACCGCTGATGATTAATCAAACAACTAAGCTATCACTGATAGATGATGAGTTTGCCGAATTATGAAGCAGATTTTAAATTAAGAATGCCTTTCTGATACTGTCAAAATCATTGACAATGGAGGAGATAATGCTTCAGGATTATCAATGCTCTCCCATACAAAAACTTCAACATGGTAAACCCCAGTTTCAGTAGGAGTCCATGATTGTGCTGGAGAAAATGATTGTCTTGGAGACAAAGAACCAGTTAACCAGGATAAAGATACAACAACTCCATCATCAGTACTGACTTGAGTCAAGTATGCAAAATTTTGTGGGACGTCTTGATTATTAGAAATATCGGTCATTATCATAATTTGTTCATCAACAAAATGAATTTTTTCTTGAGATGTATTTTGTGTGGTTACAGACTCAGCAAATGCTACATTCATGCTAATTGTAATCAAAAGTATTGAGAGGAATAATGCCTTCATAACGAGTATTAGTAAGATGGATATTTAATTTAGCTAATGGGCGAGCTGCCTGAGAAATTTCCAGAATACTCTATTATGTTTAGAACAATTTTGAATCAAATAAAATCACTTGAGAAACTAAAACAAGATGCTGACGATATTGCAAAAAATGAAATTGAATCAAAAATTCAACAATACAAAACAGAATTAGAAAAGATTAAGAAAATGTTTCCAGAGAAATTCTTTGAATCAGATTATTCATAATATATCAGAAATTGCATTGAAGAACATACACTATTTCACTATGAGAAAATCATTCTTAGGCTTCCATGCTTTCTTTAAGCAGGTTCTTTCGAACTAAAATTGGAATATTGTAATATGCAGCAAGTGCCATGGCATCTGATGCACGATAGTTACGTAATACAAGGTCTTTTTTCCCTGTAAAGTAAAGATTGGCTCTCAAAACTTCACCACTTTCGTAAATTTTTACCTTGACTAAAACCAGTTCGTTTTCTTCACAAATCTCTTCAATCATTTTGTAAATTGATGGGGCAGACTCACCTTCAGTTTCTCCAAAGCTTGAGATGTGTCTAGCAACTTCTCCAGAAAAAGCTCTCATGTGAAATTCTTTTCCATTATCTGCCTTTAGAACAACCATGCCTTCAACAGCATAAGGGTCAACGAATCCAACATAATCAATTTTCACAGAATCATAATCAGGTTCTTGTGCTTGATCAATATCCATTGTTTACGCATAAACTTCAGGCTCAGTGCTTATAAAGATAGCAAATGGAGAGATCATGACTAACACTCTTTTGTAAAATAATTTTAAACGATCAAGCCTTGCGCGTAACCCCAAATTATTTAAAATCCCCAACTATGGGTAGCTTAATGTCGACAAATCCAGAACGTGCAGTATCGTATGTTCTAAACAAGTATGTTACAGAATACATGGACAAAGATGTTCTTATTCTAAGTCAAAATACACTTACTAGAGAAGCAGCAAGAATGTTGCGTCATTATGAAACAGATGACATTATTGTAAACGATGAAAACAAACTACCTGTAGGAATTGTCACAGATGAAGATATTCTAAGTAAAGTTAGTGATGTTACAGTTTACGCGGAAGCTACTACACTAAAAGATGTCATGAGTACACCACTGATCACAATTAATGAAAAATCAACTCTCCAAGATGCGTTGCACAAAATGAGAGACAATCACATTAGAAAACTTCCTGTCCTATCAAAGAAAAATCAAGTAGTTGGAATGATTTTCCAAACTGCAATAGCAAATGCAATTCGTGATGCAACAGCTACTGCACCTAGACTTCTTAGTCCTCCTGTAAAGGCAGTTTTAGGTAACTTGGGTTTTGTGCTACAATTTGCAGGGGTATTATTACTTGTTCCAGCAATTGTTGCTACTGTTTTAGAAGACACACTTACCGCAACAGGAATTTATCTAACGACTGTACTTTTACTAGTTACAGGATTCTTTTTGAACTCATATGGAGAAAAATCCAGTCTGAATTTACAGCAGGCATCAATTCTTGTGTTTTCGAGTCTGTTTTTGCTGTCTTTGTTTGGAACTGTTCCGTATCTGTACGTATTCCCAAGTAATGAGACTAATGTAGAAGTATTTGGAAATGCATTTTTCTCAAGTGCTGCAGGATTTACTACTGGAGGAATCTCACTATTTGATGAACCAGAACAACTTACTCAGAGTTTCACATTCTATCGAAGCTATACTCAGCTAGTAGGAGGAATGAGTTTCATCTACTTGGTAATTACCGCATTCTACCCCGAATCAAAGTTGCAATCCATGCGTGGTTTTATTTCAGGAAGAACACTTCACATGAAAGAGCTTTTCTTAACGATTACAGTCATCTTTGCAGTTTATATCGTAATTGTTGCTATGTTGTTATTTTTCTTCGGAGAAGCTAACATACTAGATAATTTTGCACTTGCAATGAGTACTCTGGCGACTGGAGGGTTCATCCCGTCATCTGAGATTCTAGACAACATTAGTTGGCAAAAAGAAGTTATCTTAATGGGAGCGATGATTTTAGGAGCATTGCCATTTACATTTCACTATGCATTCGTTAGAAAAAAATTCCTTGCACCAAAATTAGGAAAAGAAGTTCTGACATACTTTGCAATTTTGAGTGCAGCAATTGTTTTGTTTATGGCAATTAGTGGATTAAATCCATTGGATAGTGCATTTTATTCCATTTCAGCTAGTACCACTGCTGGGCTTCAATTACAAAGTCTTGCAGGACTTAATGGCGGAGCACATGCAATATTGATAATTTTGATGTTCATAGGAGGTTGTGGATTCTCAACTGCAGGAGGATTAAAGATTTTCAGATTGTTCCATTTGAAAGATTGCAGAGCATTGTTTAGCAAAGTTAGAAGAGTGGAATTATCCAACCAAACAAAAAAAGAGGTCATTTCAACTTTGATAATTGTTGCATTATTTCCTACAATTTCGGCAATAACTGGATTACATCTTGCATCAATAGAAGATGTTCCGTATCAAGATGCATTCTTTGAGGCAGCAGGAGTAATAACGACAGGCGGTCTATCTGCAGGAGTTATCGATTTTGATACAGATCCTGCAACCAAAATTGTTCTGGGATTTTTGATGATTTTTGGCAGGTTGGAGATAATTGCAATCATCTACATCTTTGTCCCAAGACTCAGTTAGGATAGAATTTAATTTCATAAAATGGGTTAAAAATCATGGAAAAACAGGCAGAAAAGAGCAAATCAAATGGGAAAAAACTGATTGTTTTAGGATTTATGACCATAGCAATCCTGTTTGTAATTTATGCTAGATATCAAGATCCTGAACTACTTACTCCAAGTGCAATTGATGGAATTCAAAGGATTGCGTATGGATTTTACATTATCATGATTGCATCATTTGGAGCAATTGCATTAGGGATGTACAGATACCATAAAGACAAAGTTCAAAGCAATGGAAAAGATCTTTCTACAATTATTGCACTAGTCACATCGAATTCTAGATCACGAAGAATCTTTGTTGTAACATTTATCGGTTACGGAATTTTCTTTTCACTAGCATCAGGAACACTAGTCTATCAACCAGAAGTAAATTTTTCAATCCATTATGGAGCAGACATTCCATCAGGATTTATCGCACCATGTTGTGACGGACCAGGATACATGCCCAAAGCAATTGTTTACTTGACAGAGCATATAGGATTACAAATTATTCCAATTAATTTAGTGTTACAAGTTATTGTATCATATCTAGTAGGACTAAATGTTGCAATAGCTACAAGAGCATTTACAATTTCAAAACAAGGTGGAGGAATGAGTACCATTGGGGCAGCAACGGGATTATTCATTGCATGTCCAACATGTGCAGGTACATTTTTGTCTATATTCATAGGAACAGCAAGTGGAATTGCATTATCATTAGCACTAACACAATTGCAGACATTATTGATTGCTGTTTCAATTCCAGTATTGTTAGTTACACCATATGCAATGGCAAGAAAATTGCGTAATGCCGATGGAAGTTGTAAAATAGATTCTAAATGAATTTTTTTACTTCAGGAATTTTATGATTTCCAATATCATAACCATCTCGTCTTAAGAATTTTAATGTGAATTTGTAAATTAGTTCATCATGATCTACTTGGTCTAAAATTTCAGTCCACAAAACCTTACCTTTATCTTCAATTTGTTTTTTGAAATCAGGATTCATAGATTCGGCAATATCTCTGCATTCTTCCAATGTTTTGCCGTTTTTATAGGCACGAACACGCCTATCACAACTATCCACAAACATGTTAAGAGTAGATTCTAAATTAATTTAGCTAAAAGTGCTCCAATAAAATATTAGGAAAAAAGGGATTAGACATGGGAATACAGTCAGCCACAGAATATGTGGATTTTTTCATAAATCTGAACATGGGAGAAAATGTTAGTTTGCTTAGTTTTGTAAATAATGAAAAATTAGTTCTCAAACAAAAATTACAATACAAGAATCTTGAAAAAAAGCCCATTCAAAAAGGAATTGAAATTTTAGAAAAATTAGTAAAAGAGATTAATGAGATTGGGGAAAAAGCAGTATTAGAAAAATATCAAAAATAGATTTGAAATAACATGGATAAAAATTCAGAAATCATAAGAACAGAAATTATTAGAATACTTAACGAAAATGGAAAAACACGAAGTACAGATCTTGCAAAAAGAGTTATTGAAAAAGTAGGTAATGAAAAAATGGTCTATAGAGAAATTAGTGCATTAGTAGAATCAGGAGAAATAGAAAAAAAAGTACACAGTAGATCTCATATAGAATATGAGTTGATCAACTTGTATGAATCAGTCAATAATCAATTAAAAAATTTGCATAAAGAAGTTGAGATGGTTTATGATGAAATGACAAATTTTGACTTAGAATGCAAAGAAGGAAATTTTGTATTTCAGGAAAGATTAAGGTCTGTTATCCATCTAATTCACATAATCCAATCTACTGATGGAATAATGAAACTTTTGTCATTTTATCCTACTTTTAAAAAAGATAAAATGTTTTCTCAGGTCAATAGAAAAATTGATGACTGTTGGCAAGCAATAATGAACACGATTGCACATCAGCCTGAAGAAAGTTTTCTAAATGAAGTTCTTGCAAATTTAAGAGTGTTACAATTAGAATCAAAAAATGTGAATTAAAATTTCTTTAATTTTTCTACTACGATTTTAAAAATTTCTTCATTATCTAATAGTACGTATGGAAGATTATTTTCTTCGCATGCCTGACCACTTTCAGTATCTCTAGTTACAAGTATCATATCGTTTTCTTTGGCATAATTAATTACAGAATAGTCCGTTCGCATTTTATGTCCATCCATACGTAATTTCTTTACACTATAGGCGTCATATCCTAATTCTTTGAGTTTTTCATCCCAACCATCATCCATTTCATCAATTAGAATTTTCATGTGTTTTGACTACTAAAATGCAATATTAGTGTAAATAAATTAAAAACAAACTTTGTTAATTTTTGGAATTCTTTTCAAATTCCTTTTTGTGGATATAGGCTATTAATTCAGAGGTATTTCGAAATGGAGTGTTTCCACGAAGGTTTTTGTCTATGTGTTTTGAGATTTTACCCACAAGTTCTTTTTCACTCATAATACATTGAATATTTGCGATCGAGATTCAAATGCTAAAAGATTTCAATCTATGAACCAAATGTAAAAATTAATTCACAAAATTTCATTAATAGACAGAATTAATTTTTAACAAAAAGCTCAAGTACTTATTTTCATTATTTTGTATCAAAATATGGACATTAAAGAAGAAGACCAATCAGAAGAATCTAGAAAGAATCATGTAACATATTACAAATCATTGACTAAAGTTATTTCTGATATTCAAAAAGAAAAAAAGCAAGAAACAGACCCTACGATTCACAATCATTTAGATGACAGAATTGAGGCTATGGAAAAAGACAAAAAAAGAATAAGAGAAATGTTTCCAAATATTAGTGAGGAAGAATGGGATGACAACACCAACTGAAAAAAATCATAATAAACACTTGGATTTACTTCAGGACTACAAAATTCATTTGGTAAAGTATATTGAAGAGTTAGAAAAAATCGATAAGCAATCAGAATTTGCAAAAAAATGGAATGAAACTACTATCAAGGAAAGAAAACAAGAAGTTCAAGTAATCGATAAAATCTTAAAAAATTTGATTAGATATTAACTATGATATTTTTGAGTTAGATCATAAAGGTCTTCACAAAATTGAGTAACATGCTCAGAGGACACACCATCAAACCAAGCAAGTTCTTTGTCAATACTGTAACCTTGAAATTCATTTAATTTTGATTTCACAAAAGTTATTTCTGATTCAATCATTTTTTTAATTTCATTTTGTTCATCTAGAGATAACTCATAATTACATGGCATCAAATCGATTTGTACAAAATAATTTCCATGTTGGGGATTTGTTCGAGCTTTTATGAAGGGTTTATTGAGTTGTTGGCATTCACGGTAATGCTTGTCATACTCAAACATTTTTGAATCTCCAAGAAATTTATGAAATGTCATTATTTGTAGATAATAATTACTTGTCTAAGTACCTAAAGGTCTGCAGTAATTTTCTTGATTTTTGTGATTAGTCTAATTTTTGTATTGATTGGCATTTCAGGTTCCATAGTAAAATACACAATATTTCGTTTGGTGTAAATTACCATTTGAGATACTTTTTCTCTTTCAACATGCACATATCGTACTTTACCCAAAGTTCTATCAAATTCTTTTCTCATTGCTCTTCTTTGAGCAACTTGTTTGCAGAAATGCTCTTCTTCTTTTTGAGATTTGAGATTAGTCTTTCCAGTTTTCATTATTGCTTCTCTAATATTCCCTTTAGGATCTATTATAGCGGCAAATCTCATTTTAGAATCCAAATTGAGAATTTTTTGAACAATATCTAACAGATCGGTTTTTTTCTTAGCCGCCATGTCTAGTTCCAAAAATTTCTTCACTAAATATAAGCCATTGAAATGTTTCAAAAGAAGAAAAATATCTAGTCAGGATTAAATTATTTGAAAATTAACTAGAATGGTGAATGAAAGCATATCAGAAGTATTAGACAGACTAGAAAATCAATCAAAACTAGAAAAAACAAGAAAAGTAGAAGTTGCATCTGAAGACAGGATGTTAGCCATTACAAAAGAAACAGGAGAACTGTTTAACATGATTTTACGACTAAAAAATGCAAAAAATATGCTTGAAGTAGGTACATCTACAGGATATTCAACAATTTGGTGTGCAGAAGCAATTCAAGAAAATTCTGGAAAAATTATAACAATTGAGAAAAACCAAAAGAAAATTCATAGAGCAAACAAAAATTTCCAGGATGCAAAAGTCTCAGACAGTATAACAATCTCAGAAGGAGAAGCCATTCAAATTTTGAGTAAAATGAGTACTCAAAATACTTTCAACGGATATTTTGATTTTGTTTTAATTGATGCAGATAAAGAAAATGTCATCAAATATTTTGATTTGATTTTACCAATGGTAGCAATTGAAGGTGTTATTGTAACAGACAATATGCTTTATCCTGAAAAATACAGAGAATCTATGAAAATATTCTCAGAGCATATCAAAAAAAATCCAAATGTTCGGACAATTACATCTCCAATTGGAAATGGAGAAGAAATTACAATTAGGCTAAAATAATTATTTTTTAGAAGATTTCTGTGCAGGTTTTGATTTAACAGTCTTTGTTGTTTTAGGTGATTTTGTAGGCTTTTTTGTTGTAGATTTTTGAGAAGGTTTTTTGGCAGGTTTTTTTGATAATGATTTTAATTTTTTGTCTTTTTCTGCAATTTGCTTCTTAATTTTTTGTTGTTGTTCTTTTAATTTTTTATTTTTGGTTTTAATTTGTTCTTCAATTTTTTCACGTTTTTTCTTTAATGTATCATATGCTTTTTCATCTTTTTTGAGTTGTTTTGTTAACTGAGTTTGGGATTTTAATCTCTCTTTTTCTTCTAGAGTTTTTTTAGAAATAATTTCCTTTTCTTTTGAAATTACATTAATCAAATTCAGTCGTTCTTCTTTTGATTTGATAAGGTCTTTTTCTTGTGTCTTGATCAGTTTTTTTAGTTTTTCAGCCTCAGCAAACTTGGCTTTTTCTTCATTTACTTGGGATACAATTACATCATAATCTTGCTTGGTTTTTTCTAATTCAGATTGTTTTGAAGATATTTCACGAGCAATTTTTGCTTGTTCTACAAGCCTAGATTTTTGTTCTTCAGCCATTTTTGCAAGAAGAGTTTGTTCACTTTGAACTTGTTTTTCAAGTTTTTCTTGTTCAAGTTGTGCTTGCGCTAATTGTCGTTTCTGTTGACTGAGTTCTTTTGTAATCTTTGATTTTTCAGATTCAATAGTTTTGATAACTTTGGCTCGTTCTTTTTTGACTTTAGCAAGTTCTTCTTTTTGACCAATCATTTCCTGAGATAATCTTGTTTGGGTTTCAATTCTTTGTCGTTCTGCTTGAATTTGAGACTCTAGAGAAGATTTTTCTTCTGTGATTTTTTGCTCATATTCTTTTCTATGAGAAATTAATTGACTAAGCTTGGAACGTTGTACATGTATTTCGTCTGAAATCTTTTTTTGTTGTTCAAGTTTATGTTCTTCATTTTTTATTTGACTTGAGATATTATCTAATTCTTTAGAATCATTTTGAGGAGTAAATCCTTTTGGTAAGGTTCCACGAATTTTTGGTTTTGGTTCTTCTTTTTTAATTTCTTTTGGAGGTGAGACATATTCTATTTTTTCTGGTTTAACTTCTTCAACAACGGCAGGTTGAGAAATTGGAGATTCTAATTTTGTTTCAAGATACACTTGATCTGAATGATAGAGAGGTTTGTTATTTGATATCATATCGTAGATGTGTTGTAGTCTTCCAGGGTCTCCTTTACCAGAATCAATAAGTTCTTGAATTTTTGGAAGCACACTATTTTCTTCAATTATAGATTCTTCTTCTATTGAGAATGATGAATCTAATTTTTTCTCCAAGTATACTTGATCTGAATGATAGAGAGGTTTATTATTTTTCAAGAATTCTAGAATATGATATAGTCGTCCAGGATCACCATTTCCTGAATCAATCATTCCTTCAATTTTTTCAATTGTTTGGTTTAGGGTTAGTTGTTGCATGTTCATCTACTTTGGATATTTTAGGTTGAATATAGTAAAAATAACTTTTTTAAAAAAATTCACATACTCATGAATTTTAGGTGAGCTTTATTGCAGAAATACGCATTATTCTTGTTATTTATTAATTACAAACAAAGGTCTAAGATATGAAATCAGGAATTCCCATTGTTATCATAGGAGGAATAATGTTCATTTTAGGATTGATTATGTTTTATTCAATAGAATTAGGACAAACAGATCCTCTTTTGCGTATGATAAAACATACAGGAACATTTGTTGGTCTAGGAGGAATGGGAGTCACATTAGCAGGAATTCTGATATACCTGATTAATAGAAATCAGCCACCTATTCAAGAAAGCTTTGATGTTTAAACCTGAGAAAGCATTTTTTGTATTCGTCTACAAATATGAGGATTTTGAAACTCTTAAAAATAAGATCCCTGTATCTGTCAAATTTTTAATCGCTGATTGTTTTTCTTAGATATTAGAAACTAGTAGAAATCATCTAGTTTCATTAACAACTAGATTATAATATCACACCAATTCATCAACTAGAAATGTCTGAGAAAATTTGGATGGGGGCAATTTATCTTAAAGATGAAGGTGGTTATGAAATAATTTTAAAATCATTAAATCATTATAAAAACAGATTAAAAACTCTGCCAAACAGTCCAGAACTAAAAGATGCAGCTGCAATGTTTGCATCAGTACTTAATCAACAAGCTGTAAAAACAATTCCAAAAATAGATGAAACCATTCAAAAAGTTCAAGACAGTTTAAACGATATACAAAAAACCAGTAAACTAAGTGAAGAAATATCATTTTTTGAAAAAGCACTTACATGTTATGAGTCAGATATTCAAAAAGCACAAGACACAGGACATGAATATTTTGTAAAACTAGTAGGAGACATGTCAAAAGCAAAAAATGATTTGGAAATAATAAAGATTGCAATTAAAAAAATTAAGGAATTTTCAGATTAATTTACAAGCCTTGCAAATACCAATCCAAGTATGGAGTTAATGCTTTACATTGTGTTTTTTTCTCAGATTCCTCTGTAGCATCCATAATTTTTTGAATTTTGCCTTGAAGGTATTCTGAGGTCAATTGGCTTTGAAAATTAGGCTTAATTTGTTGCAGAATTTCAAGGATTTCTTGAGAAGATGCACTATCAAAATCAGATAATACATTTTTTGTTTTTTCTTCTAGAGACATATTTTTTATGAAAAAATCCCATTATTATTTTTAGAGGACATCATCATCATCCCAAGTAAGGCGAAACTTTCCAGTAACTCTGAACATTTGAATTTTTCCACCTTTTTTAAAATGAAGTTTATATGAGTTATGAGAAGTATCTTCAATTTCTAAAGTAACATTATCATTTTTTGTTTGAAACACAATAGGATCATTAGAAATCTGATTCCATCCATCCTCATCAAAATCAATGTAAAATTTTGTATACAATAATCCCATTTACAATGAATAAAACATACCTGAATAAATAACTAGATGTAATCCTATTTATCCAATGAGTTTTTTGGCATTAAATGACCCAGATGGCTCACAATTGCAGGATAAACAATCTCAAAATCATTGTCATTTCTAATCACTTCAAAGACTTGAAAAATTAATTGTTGAATTGTCAAGTGTTCATCATGATATAACGTCTTTTTAGGATTTTTTGCGGAATCCAAAATGGTAAACCCATTATCAGTTTGTAATAGCTTTTCTAAGATTGAATTCGAAACAGAGATTTTTTCATCTATATCTTTATGAGGAAAATCAGTATCTAATCGTTTTATTTGGGATTTTAAATCATGAAAAGTGTTATTTGTGTCTCGCTCAATATGTTGTCTAGATTTTTGTTCATAATCATCAGAGGGTCGATAGTATTTCATATTCCCTTTTATTTCAACAAAGATGATTTCTTTATCCAATAATGAATCTCTAGTCTTTTCAAAAGTAGTTTTTGCCATAAATTCTGGAACAACAAGTTTTAGCAGGGCATTATGATGCAAACCCTCATTATTTTTTATCGTTTCAAGAACTACTCTTTCACGCTCATACATTTTTTGATTAGGCTCAAATCGACTCATTTTATCTAGGTCGACCTATATTAATCAGGTCGACTATTAATCAATATCTGTTTAGAAAGAAAAACTTAGCCATGAAGTCCTTCAGAACTAATTGTAAGAGGTTCAATGTATCCTAAGAATAATTCCAATTGTTCAAGTGAACCGTCTGAATGAATCTGGCCAGAACGTATTCCATCCATCAAATTCATGTGGCCACCTACTACAAGTTTGTGAGTTTGTACATCCAATTCCAAAGTATGGTCTGCTTCATCATGCAATCCAGACAATACAGCTAATATGCCATTTCTGAAATGAAGCGTGAATGTTTGACCAGAATCAGTGTAAATAAGATTTAGAATAAATTCATCATTTTCAGATTCTTCCGAATTATATTTTGTTGGCAAATATTCCAAGATTTTTTCTATTGGTAATTCTGCAAGTTGCTCAGGACTTGTTTGTGTAAAAGAATTAGCATCTATTGTTAATTTTCCTTCAAGTTCTAATGCAGTTGTTAATGACCAATGTCGTGCATCAGCAGATAACATTCTCTGTCCCATAACACGTAAGGCATGTGCTTTTAGTAATTTTGCATCTTGATTATCAGAATCTACTTCAAGAACATATGTTG
>JANQNM010000010.1 GCA_028279625.1 Candidatus Nitrosopumilus sp.
CTCAATTAATTCAGATGAATCTGTTAGAACTGCAGCAGATTTAATGCATGATAGAGGAATTAGAAAACTTCCAGTTATCGAGGATGAAAAAGTTGTAGGTATAATCACAGCAACAGATATTGTGAATCTTCTTGCAGTATGTGTAGAGGAAGATGTAAGAGACATGTATTTTCATTCTGTTGCAAAAATTTATACGAATTATAGTCCATATAATTAGAAATAGTCATGGTATTACCAATCATAGTTCTAGTTTCTATTCCTGTTTTCCTAGGTGTTGTTTATGTTACACCATTTGAACAGCCCGAAGAAGTACAGCCAGAAGTAATTGAAGAGGAACCAGATGCCACATTTTTGTATATGTTCTTAATGGGAATTTGGTTGATCTTTTTAATGAGAATTTTGTTACAATTAAGAAAAGGTACATTCAGGGTTACACAGAGATACTAAAGTGAAACGTATCAGATTGGAATAAAAAATGCTCAGATTGTAAAAAAATAGTGTCAAAAAGGTTGCATATGCGATTGCCATTAATTATGTGATAGAGTAAATTAAGAACAAATTCTATGAGTAGATTTATTTTCGATGCGTGAAGAGAAGTATCATTGGCAATTTTACCTATTGATAGTGGTCGTTATGGTACAAAAGAGATGATGGATGTTTTTAGTGAACAAAAGAAAGTAAATTATCAGTTAGAGATCGAGGGAGCTGCGGCACTTTCACAAAGCGAAATAGGAATGATTCCAAAAAATGTTGGAAAGAAAATTTTCAAAGCTGCAAACTCTGGAAAAATTACTGCTAAAAGAATCAAACAGTTAGAAGCAAAAAGTGATCATGATACTGCAGCTTTAGTAGAATCATTAAGTGAAAAATGCTCCAAAGATGCCAGACCTTGGATTCACTATGGTTTAACAAGTAATGATTTGGTTGATACAAGTAACTCAATGCAAATGCGAGATGCGTTAGAAATCATAGAACCTAAAGTTGCAAAGATTGCATCGATTCTTGCTAAAAAGGCTGTCAAATACAAAAAAACACCAGCTGTCGGTAGAACACACGGACAGCATGCCAGTATCATTTCATTTGGATTAAAGTTTGCGAATTGGGCAGCAGAGATGGCAAAGCACGTTGAGAGAATCGAAGAAATCAAGAAGAGAATATTGATCTGCAAGACACTAGGTGTCGTTGGAACAGGTTCTCTAATGGGTGCAAAGTCACTTGAGGTTCAAAAACGAGCTGCAAAACGATTAAAATTATTCCCAGCAGAAGTTACAACACAGGTTGTTCCAAGGGAGAGATATGCCGAGTATGTCTTTGAGCTAGCTTTGATTGGTGCAACTTTGGAAAAAATTGCAATTGAAATTAGAAATTTGCAGAGAACCGAGATTGGAGAAGTTGCAGAACAATTCAAGAAAGGACAGATGGGAAGCAGTGCAGTTCCTGTAAAGAGAAATCCAATTAAAAGTGAGCGTGTATCATCATTGTCTAAACTAGTTAGAAGTCAAGTGGCATTATCATTTGAGAACATTCCTTTGTGGCATGAACGTGATTTATCAAATTCTGCTAATGAACGATTTGTAATTCCTACAGTATCAATACTAGTTGATGAGATGTTAGAAACTATGACTAGAATAGTTTCAAATCTATTGGTAAATGAAAAAAGAATTGTTGATAATCTCTACATCACAAAGGGACAAATCTTTGCTGAATTTGTGCTAGAAGCACTAATCAAGAAAGGAGTTCCAAGATTTGTTGCATACAGAGATGTGCAACGAGTTGCATTTGAGGCAAACGACAAGGGAATGTTATACAAAGATGCAATCAAAAATGATAAAGCATTCAAATCAAAGTTAACTGAAAAAGAGATTGATGCAATATTCTCACCTGAGAAACATCTTGGTGCATCACCTGCAATTATCAATAATGTGAACAAATCTGTTCAAAAGACAGTAAAGAAATTCATCTAGACTCAAAACCAACCCGTGCCGGACTCCAATTTCTACGTGAGATATTGCTAACTTAGTGTTCTTGTTGGGTTGGTCTCATCAGAATCTCGTTGACATTGACATATGAAGGAGAATCTACTGCGTAAAGGATTGCGTTTGCAACATCCTGAGATTGTAATCCCTCTATGCTCCTTGCATTTTCAACATAGTCCTTTATGGACTCGTCAGTTATCGTATTAGTTAGTTCAGTTTCCACAATTCCAGGTTCTACACTTGTTACTCTAATGTTTGAGCGAACGCTAAACTCTTGTCTTAGACCTTCGGTAAATGCAGTCACTGCATGTTTTGTTGCACAATATACTATTCCTCCTGGAAATACTATTCTTCCTGCAGTTGAGGAAACATTAACGATATGACCGGACTTTTTCTCCTTCATGTGGGTAATTACTGCGCCAGTACAATACAAAACTCCCTTGAGGTTTACATCTATCATTTTATCCCACTCATCTACTTTGAGATTTTTGAAATAACTCAATGGCATTAGACCTGCGTTGTTAACTAGAATATCAATAGAACCCCACTTTTCTAAAACTGCCTTTGCAAAACTATCACAATCTTCTTTTTTTGTTACATCTAATTTTTGATAAAATGCTTCTCCACCATTATCAGTGATCTTTTTTGCAAGCTCCTCTAGCTTATCGGTTCTTCTTGCACCAATAGCTACTTTTGCACCTGCCTTTGCAAGGGTCTCAGCTGCTGCATATCCAATTCCACTACTGGCCCCTGTAATTATTGCAACCTTGTCTTTTATCAAATAACTCACCGATGTTATATCCTCACTGTAAATATATTTTCAGAGTAAACACAACTTGAGTTTTTTTTTGAAATTATTTTGAGCCTAAAAGACAATCTTACATTAGATATGGAAAAAATTTCAAGTTTAGATTAGATTGGCATGTTCATCTAGTTTTCAGTAGAGTTTTGTGAATTTTAGAGCCATACTGTAGTGCTTTCTTTCTTTTGTTACATGAAATTTCAGGGACACCGATTTTGCTTGCAAGTTTTCGTATCATGTGTTTACGATAGAGGTCTTCAGAATCTGTAATTTTATCTGAAATTGGAATCGCCTTTGCATAGGTGATAAAATCTGGTGAGAGTAATGGTTGTAGAATTTGTACTCCAAATTCAGATGCAATTAGATTTACTGCCTTCATCATTTTGAGTTCATTGTCTAGCTTTGCATCCATTACTTCATTAATTTTAGATTCACCGCCTGAAAATGCTTCTCTATAGGCATTGTACCCACAAAATAGCTCATCAATTCCATTTGCAGTAACTACCGTACTAATTCCTAAACTCTTTGCAAGCTTTGACACATAATAAAATGCAATACAGTTTTCATTCCAGGACAAATTGTCGGTTTTGATTTTTTCATGAATATCAGATGATATTGATGGAAAACTTTGTGGATCAATTTCTAAAATATGATGAGGATAGTTTAGTTGTTCATTGACTTCTTTTGCAAACAAGATGTCATGTGATTCAGAGAATCCTATAGTGAGTAGAGTAATGTCATAATCCATATCTTTGCAAATTTTTGAGATTAGTGTACTGTCAACGCCACCTGAATATGCAATTCCAATTTTTTTATCAGTTACAGTTTGAGTAATTGCAGTTTTGATTTTATCAAACAGTTCTTGGTACTTTGCATCCATGGTTATTCCTCTAAATTCTACAAAGGGTAATGAATCAAACTCTTTAACTATTAATGGAATCAAAGAATACTGAAAATGATGAGACTGTCTCAAGAAGAGATTACAGAAGAGATCAAAAATTTACCAGGATGGAGTGTTGTTAATGAAAAACTGCATAAAGAGTTTGAGTTTGATAGTTTCAATCAAGCATTTGGATTTATGACCAGAGCTGCCATGGAGATAGAAAAAATGAATCACCATCCAGAATGGTTTAATGTTTACAATAGAATTACTGTTGAGTTGACCACGCACGATGCTGGTGGAATAACCAAAAACGATATCAATCTGGCTAAGATTCTAAACTCACTAAAATAATTCAAAATTCGTGATTTTTAGGCGTGAATGTTACAGAGTTTATATGATGAAAAATCACATGACTTTCCATGGCTACAAGTCCCGCAATAATCGATTCAGATTTCAAATATCTCGACAAAAAAGGAAATCTGCTAAGAACGCGAACTGAATTGACAGTAGCACAGATGCTAACATTTCTTGATGAAGAATACCAGTATGATCACAAGATTACTTTGAAAGATGGGAAACAGGTTACCATAGATTTCAAAACCAACAAAGGTTTGATGGAAGTAATTGATAGTGAGGAAGATATTGAAAAATACAAAAAAATCAAGGAAGACTTGCATGGTGAAAAAGTCATGGCAATTGGAAATGCAAAGTATGTGGGACAAATCAAAGAATTAGAAGATCTTGTATTTTATGATAAATCGCCAGAAACAGGTTCAATCTTCTTAGAGGATGCATCATTTGCATTTGATTATGCACATATTCTTCCACTAGTGGAAAAATGCTCGATCTTACATGGACATACATCAACAGTAATGGTAGAATTAGTTGGACAGATGAAAAATAATCTACTTGTAGATTTTGGAGAAGCAAAAAGAATCATCAAAGAAGCCATAAATGTTTTTGATCACAAATTTTTCATTAACAGAAAGTATGTTATATCAGAAAACGATTCACAGTATCAAATTAAATTTGAAGGGCCAAAAGGAATGTTTGATTTACAAGTTCCAAAAAATACTACATATCTTCTTGAAGGAGAGGCAACTGTTGAAAACTTGTCAACTGAGATTATGAAGTTGCTTGCACCTAAAATGCCATCAAATGTTGAAGCAGTGGGGGTTTACATCTATGAGGGATACAATAAAGGCTCCCACATTATTTCAAACATTTCAAAATCATAGAAAATGGAACCTAAAATATCAGAAAAAGCATGGAATCCAGAGTTAGAGAAGAAAATTCTTTTGCAATGGGAAGAAGAAAAAATTTACGATTTTACACCAACAGATGACAATTACACAATAGATACACCTCCACCTTATCCTTCTGGAAGACCATGGCATATCGGAGCAGCAGCACACTATTCCCAAATTGACATGATTGCACGCACAGCACGTATGGCCGGAAAAAATGTCTACTTTCCAATTGGAATTGACAGGAATGGTTTGCCTGTGGAATTGTATACTGAAAAGAAGCACAAAATCAGAATGAGAGAAACAGATAGAGAAGAATTTCTAAACTTGTGTAGAGAGTCACTTGATGATTTAGAAGCAGAGATGATTCTAATTATGAAAAATCTTGGTATAAGTGGAGATTTTTCAAACTATTACAGAACAGATTCAGAAGAATATAGAGCATTAACACAATCAACATTCATTGATTTGTGGAAAAAAGGTCAAGTGTATCTTGCAAACAGACCTAACAACTACGATTGGGTATCTGGAACAACTATTGCTGATGCTGAAATCACATACGAAGACTTGCCAACAAAATTGGTTTACATGAAATTCAAGATAAAAGATACAGATCAAGAAATTATTATTGCAAGTACTAGACCAGAATTACTTTGTGCATGCAGAACAATTATTGTAAATCAAGAAGATGAAAGATACACACAATTCATTGGAAAGAAAATCATTGTCCCAATAACTAATGCAGAAGTAGAATTAAGAACACATCATTCTGCTCAAAAGGAATTTGGTTCTGGGGCAGTTATGGTTTGTAGTTATGGTGATCAAAACGACGTTGCATTGTTTAGAGAATTGGGATTAGAAGAAATTGTTGCAATTGGTCTAGATGGCAGAATGACTGAAGTGGCAGGTGATTATACTGGATTAAAGCCAAAACAAGCTAGAGCAAAGATAATTGAAGATTTGGAAGCAAATGGATTTGTAGAAAAAATTGAAGACATTTCTCACAGAACACCAGTTTCAGAGAGAAGTAAAAATCCAATTGAAATCATTCCTATGGAAGAATACTATCTAAAACAAAAAGAGTCAGTTGAGAAAATGAAAAATCTTGGACAGGAAATTACATTTCATCCTAGCATGCACAAGCAAATTCTAATGAATTGGCTTGAGAACATCAATATCGACTGGCCAATTTCGAGAAGAAGATACTATGGAACAGAAATTCCTATTTGGTACTGCAAAGAGTGCTCAGAGCCTCATGTTCCTGAGCCTGGAAAATACTACAAGCCATGGAATGAGAAATGTCCAATTGAGAGTTGTACTAAATGTGGCGCATCAGAATTTGTTGGAGAAGAGAGAACGTTTGACACATGGATGGACTCTAGTGTTTCTCCACTTTTTGTTACAAAATACAACAAAGATGAAGAATTCTTCAAGAAAGTCTATCCTACATCAATTAGACCCCAAGCCAAAGACATTGTTAGGACATGGTTATACTATACACTTCTACGATGTGAGCAATTAACTGGAGAAAAACCATGGTCTGAAGCTTGGATTATGGGATATGGTCTTGATGAAAAAGGAATGAAGATGAGCAAAAGTAAGGGAAATGCTATTGATCCACTTCCAGTAATTGAAAAGTTAGGAGCTGACACCTTTAGATTTTGGAGTGCAAGTGAGATTAATCATGGTTATGATTTTAGATGCAATGAACAAAAAATAGAATCAACAAAGAAATTCTTGAGCAAGTTATGGAATGTTTCACGATTTTTGTCTAGTTTTCCTGTAATTGAATCAGGAACACCTAGTGCATCAGACAAATGGATTTTATCAGAATTAGATAATCTTGTTAAAGAATGTAACAAAGGATATGATGAATACAACTTTTTTGTTCCTGCGATTGCAATTAGAGAATTTACATGGAATGTATTTGCAGCTCACTATATTGAGATGGTTAAAGCAAGAGCTTATGGAATAGAATTTTCAGATGAGGAAAGAGATGGAGCAGTATTTACTTTACACAAAACCCTATCAACAATTCTAAAGTTACTAGCGCCAATTACACCATTTATCACAGAACATCTTTGGAAAGTTTTGTATTCAGAGCAAAGCATTCACAAAGAAAAACAAGTTAAACCTGAAAATATTGAAAGTCAAGATGAGATTACTAAAGAAATTACAGAGTTTAATTCTAAAGTGTGGAATGAGAAAAAAGCACAGGGCCTTTCTTTGAAGGATTCAATCAAAGTAGAAATTCCTGAAAAATTACAACCCTTCAAAAAAGACCTGAAATCTATGCATAATTTAGAAGATTGAGCCTAGTTTTGGTTCGTATCCACAGAGATTAACAATTAGAGAATTAGAACATTCTAACCTAAACCAATCGATGTCCATCCTGACCAATCATTTGAGTTTGGACTAGTTTGTGCTCTTGTCCACAATTGGTTATCACCACCTGTAGCATATACCTGCAAGGTTCCATCTTCATTTTGTGTAACTGTTGGTTCTACAATCCAACCATGCATAGATCCCCATCCTAAAGACATTGATCTGTGCCACAATGCATTGTCACCTCCAACAACAAAGAATTGAATTGAACCGTCTTGGTTTTGAGCAGCAGTTGGTTCACTGACACCACCACTAAGACTCTTCCAACCATCTGTCATGGTTCTATACCAAAGAGCGGCATCTCCACCAACTGCAAAGATGACAAAATCACCATTTTCATCATAAACTACATCTGGCTGAACTACCCAACCATCAAGAGTTTTCCAATCTGACCAAGTTCCCTTAGAATCTTGTTCAATATACCAGATTGCATTGTCACCACCTACTGCAAAAACCGTAAATGTTCCAGCCTTGTTTTTCATTGCGATTGGGTCAATTATCCAACCACCCAAGGATTCCCATCCCACATCTGCACTCCTATACCATAATGCGTTGTCCTTTCCTACTGCAAAGACAAATTGCTCACCGTCTTTGTTTTCAGCAACACTTGGCTGAACAATCCATCCTCCAAGGGATTCCCAATCACTAATTATTTTATCACCTTGGACTACGACTTTCCAAAGTCTGTTATCATTTCCTACTGCAAAAACAGAATGCGAGCCATCAGAATTCTCTATTGCTGTTGGTTCTACAATCCATCCACCAAAGTTGTTCCAGTTTTCATTTTCATAGACTACTAGATTGTTAGATGGACCTACTGCAAAAACTGCATTTGGTAATGCCATTGGTTGTGGAGTTCTTCCGTCTGCTGCAAGTGATGCTGCACTATAGGCACTTTGTTTTTTGACAAAATCAGCATTTGCAGTTGCTAATGCTTCTTTTGCAGACTCTACATCACGATCTGCTTTTTCTTTTGTTTGTTCTACATTATCCAAAGCATGAACACCGCCACGAAGTGCTGTCTGTTTTGCCATAATCTTGGCAGACTTCTTTGTTACATCTCCAACAGTTTCCACATCACCAAGTGCAACATGGACAATGGTACTTGCAACAAGGACAGAAACAGCAATTGAATTTCTTTCAGTCTCATTAAGATCAACACCTGATCTGTCTAGTGCAATGAAAGTTCCCTGAGTGATTAGAGTTGAATCAGCATCTTTGATTGCACCAACATCATAGATAATTTGAAGTGAGCATGTTGCTGCATTGGCAAGTTCAGGATTATTTTTATGATAAGAATCAACTGCTCGTTTGAAAATCTTCTTTGGATCTAGATTACTCCATGCAGCCTCTCCAGTGCTGGTATCCTTATCAAACTGATAGCCTGCTTTTGCAGTATCAGCAAAGCATTGTGCAGTCTCTTTGGTAACTGGTTCAAGGTGAGTGACAATATACTTTAGTCTCTCAAATCGTGCATCCTCATCTGCTGCTGCATTTTCAAAGAATTGTACTCCAACATCAGCAGTAAATTCAGCACCAATTGCTGCGACAGTTGCAGAGTATTCAGCAACCATTGGAGCAAATGAATAAGCAATTATCACATATTTCTTGATATCACCAAATAGAGAAGTTATTTCATCAATGATATCATTAATCTCATCAAGTACAGAGTTTGTTACATCAGTTGCTGTGTTTTCAACGGTCTGTTCAAGTTCTTTTGTTTTTTCAGCAAGTTCATTTGCTGCATCTTTTGCTTTTTGTTCTGCTTCATTTACTTTGTCTTTTGCGTCATCATAGACTTCTTTTGAATCATCATATGCATCCTTTGCAGTGTTTTTGGTATTTTCCCATTGTTGTTTTGAGAAAGTTCCAACATCCTTTGCAGTATTTGTTACTGCATTAATTGAAGTGCTTGCTGCTTGTTCTGTCCAGGACTTTGAAGTATCATATCCACTCTTTATAGCAGAACCAGTTTTTTTGGCAGTATCTGAAATTGCATCTCCTGCTTTCTCACCTGCATCTTTGACATCATCCCATGTATCTTCAAACCAATTATCAATGAATAAAGTTGAATAGCCAAATGTTCTTGGAATGTGGATATCATTATTTTTTGAATAGTGAGATAGTCCCTCTGTTGCCTCACCTAAAATTACAATATCATACTGAAATGTTTGAGATTCTGGAGAATAAACTGGATTTGTTAGCTCCACAATTACAACTACGGGATTCCCGAAAATATCTGTGAATTCTAGTGCAGCGTTTGGAGGATCGTCTGCAAAACTGTCTTCTCCTTCATTCCAAAGTGCATAAAACAAGTCAGTGTTAATACTTCCAGTTGCTCGTTGTGGTCTGTCTGAGAACCATACTGTCAAAGGAGATATCTCTACAAGTGTGAGAATGTTTCTGCCATCTTTTTGCACAAATGTTCCAGACTTTGCTGTTTGGATAAAAAGCAAAGACAGTTGATCATCAGGATCTTCAGATGCAGGTTTTATCACTTGTCCTTGTGGTGGTTCAGGAGCAGTTTTTCCTATTGCAGAACACAACTGATCACCACATACTTTAGCGGAGTGTTTTCCTGGATGAGGAGTGCCTTTTGATTTTAGGGCTTCAGCATCCTGAACATAGTTTACTGTTAATGGTGATGTAAATAATGAAATCATGGCAAATGCAATTAGGAATATCTTAATTTTTTCCATGATAGAATTGTTGTAAAGATGGGTTTAAAAATATTGAAAAATTAACGATCAACGTATGATGGTTCTGATCCTCTGAGATTAGTCTAGTTTTCATTTTTTCTTCTCTTCTTTACTGCATAAATTACGATAAACAAAACAATCAATCCTGCACCAAGGCTCTCAAGAATTATTGCCACCTCAAAATTTGCTATTGTCTCACCAGTTTGTAATCCTCTAAAATCAGAAGAATCCCAAATTTTCTTTGGAGTACATATTCCATTAACTAGGATATTTCCTTCTCCACAAATATCTTCATCAGTAAACTCAGTTTCTTTGGTAATTTCGAGTGTTGCAATATAGTTGGACTTTTCAGTGCTGACTGGATATGGTTGAATGTCCTTTAGGGTAATTGAGTAGGGGGGAAATGCATTGCTAACAAATCCAATATTTTTTGGACCCCCAATGTCAATTGTTGCATTACTAATTCGAATCATTGCAAGGACTTGTCCTTCCCAGATGCATGTAACATCTGATGGACATCGTGAGTCCTCAATATCATAGAAATAGAATTTTAATTCTTCATAGACAATTGTTTGGCCAAATGGAACAGTAATTTCATCAGCAAACGATTGACTAAACATTGTAAATGTCATTAATGAGAGAATTATCAAAAGTATAGTTTTCATGAAATTCTAAACTTGTAAAATTCCAGTAGTTATCAAGTATTGAATTCCTGAAACAAATGTTTCATCATCAATCTGATCATCAGCCCACCATCCAGCATTGTTCTTTATCCATGAGGGAATTTCACCTTCAGAAGACTCTCCTGATTCAGTTGGAGGAATATTCATAATTCCTTCATTAATCAAAAATTGAATTCCTTGAACAAAGGCAGTGTCATCAATCTGATCATCAGCCCACCATCCAGCATTGTTCTTTATCCATGAGGGAATTTCTATCTCAGGTTCAGCAAATGGATTTAGTGCATCGGTTCCAATAATATCAACTGTAGAATCACCACCAAAGAAAGGAATTACAAGAGTTCTAGAATCAGATGATGATTCAATCTCAACATAATCTGTTTCAAATCCATCTACTAGAATGAAAAAAATATCATCTACAGACTCAAATTTTGCATCAAGAAGAGCTCGAGGAATTGTGATTTCAATTGTTCCATCAGATGTAGTATCCATAGTAACAATCAATTCAATAAAATCAGGATCTAGAAAGATGGATTCAACAATTCCATTTTCGATAGTATAATCAACATTCAAAGAATCAACAACAATAGTTCCTGATTCAGCAAATGAAGATTGAGATGAAATTGGAATTAATAAGATTGTAAAAAGGATACCAAGAAAACAAAGAGTAGTTTTTTCAGCCATTTTAGTTCTTTAACCCAATACTTTCAGTAAGTTCTACAGAAATTGCATTACCTTCTGAGTCATCTGTAGTGTCATCAGTTGAATCATTTCCTGTATTATCAAAATCAGAGATTGTTTTGGTTAGAGTTCCTGTGCCATCAAGAAACCACATATGAGAAATTTTACTTTGAGGTCCCAATATTGATACTTGAGAACTCTCAATATCTCTTATTGGAGAACCTGCATCAACAAAAATTTTGAGCGTAGAATGTACTTCTTCAAGTACGTCATCTTCTAAAAATGCCAATATTACAAGAGAATCTTTTGAGCCTGAATCACCTGAAGATGTAGTTCTTGCTTTTCCAAAACCACAATTGTATGGAACATTATCAACAGTAATTTGACATTCTTGTAATTCTAATTTCAAATTAGATTTTCCTTTGTCAAATGTTTTGAAATTCATAAATCCTGTAAGAGAAGAGGTTGTGGTTTTATCACCTATTCCGGTAGCAGTTACAGAATCAAAAACAAGTTCATAGGTTTCAATTGTGGTAGATGAACCAATTTTCTTTCCTAGATAATTCCCATCATCAATCTTATCAAGAACTTTTTGAATTCTAGAATCTAGCTTTGCAGATTTTTTAGATAATTTTTCACGAATTTCTTCTGTTTTTTTAGCAAATTTTTCATCTAGTTTTGCAGTTGCAGCTGAGAAACTTTCTACATTTCCGGATGCATCAGACTCTATTTTATTTGCAAACTTTTCTTTAATTCTCTTTAGTTTTTCTTCGTATTTTTCTTCATATTTTTTTAGCCTATCATTTAGTTTCTCTTCAAGTTTCTTTCTATCAGATTCAAGTTTTAATTTTCTTTCTTCAAGTTTTTTACGTTTTTCTTCTGCTTTTTCTTGTCTTTCTTTTTTCTTTTCTTCTAATTTTTCTTGTCTTTCTTTCTTTTTCTCTTCTAATTCTTTACGTTTTTCTTCTGCTCTTTCTAGTTGTTTTTTGTAAGCTTCAGAATCTTCTGCACTTACATGAAGATCATCATCTTCTGCAAAAGAAGAGGTGACTGGAAATACACCTAGAGAGCCTCCTATCAAAATTGAGGCTAAAACACCAAAAAATACAAAATTTTTGTCCATTTTAAGAAGTCGTCTTGATTATAATTAAAAAGAATTGCTTAGAATTCATCAACTTGTGCTTAATTTTTTGAAGTGTTAACTAAATTCACAAAATACTTGTGAAGTGATGTATCTTGGGTCAATTCAGGATGAAATGCAGTGCCAATTACATTTCCTTTTTTTACTGCAACAATGCGTTCATTGAATTTTGAAAGAATTTCAACATCAGAACCTGCATCAGAAACTGAAGGAGCTCGAATAAAGACTCCGTTGAAATTAGGAATATCAATCGAGTCCATTGAAACGTTTGCCTCAAAGGATTCTCTTTGTCTTCCAAAAGAGTTTCTTTCTAATTTAATATCTAAAATATCTAAAAGTGGTTGATCTGTTTTTCCAACAACTCGATCATCAGCCGTTTTTGATAACAAAATCATTCCTGCACAAATTCCTAAAACAGGCATTCCATTTGCAATCTTTTCTTTGAGAACCTTTAGAGAACCATTGACTAA
>JANQNM010000067.1 GCA_028279625.1 Candidatus Nitrosopumilus sp.
TCTCTAGCTACTGCAGTTCCAAGATCAAGTACTGTAATTACCCATACATTTGCTTGAACAAAATAAGGAACAATGTATTGTAATGGACCAAGTGTGTCATATGGGAAAAATGCATCAAGGGATAGAATTATTGCAGTTCCGGTAAGAAAGATTGGACCAGCAGGAGCAATTCTAATCCATCGCTTTCCAAAGAAAATGCTTAATGAAGTAACAATGAAAATTGCCATTACAATAAAGTCCCACATCCAAGTCCACGAGTAGATTAGTTGGACATCGAATTGTTCTGCATATTCAATAATGTAATCTCTTAATCCATACTCTAAGGAAATCAGATATGCAATTGTAGCTATTGCAAGAGGAATAACTGCAACTAATCGTTTTTTTGAGATTACGATTTTTAATCCTACTAATTCAGCAACGACAAAAACTAATGCAAAAAGATAACCACCTCTTCCTTCATTCCAACTCCAAGCAATAGAATCAGGAAAAGCAATCATTGAAAATAGAATTGGACTTGAAATTATCAGAATTCCAATTATCATATTCCAATTCTGCATGATGTTTACCAAAAAATGGCAAATAAATAGGTCAATGTTAGGAAGTTGAATTTTTCTAATTATGAGACAAATTAGGAAAAGATGCCACTATTCAGCATCTTCATTTTCATCGTCAGGATCTCTCCTGCTTGGTCGGATTGGCACATAAATGAATGTCACAAAATCATTACAGTGAGCTTCAAGATACATTCCAAGGTTGTATAATTTTGCCTAAATGGTGTAATTTCTAATCAATTAGTTCAAGAATTGATCTTACATTCAAGTTTTAGAGATTTTACAGTGGTGTAATATGTAATTGCAAGAATGGCAATTGCAAAAATTCTGATAGGAATTTCATAATTTGTCAGAAATGCAGTAGCAGTTGCTCCTACAGATCCAAATGTAGAGATCACTGCAAAACCAACGGGACCACAACTACAAGCTCCTGCAGCAGCTCCTATAATGGAACCAAAAACACCTCCGCTCATTTTTTGTTTAGAGCTTTTGAGAATGTTAATTCGATATATGTTCATGGGAATTACCAATGCTGAAAGAAATGAAATTATCACAATTAATGCAAATCCAAATTCTGTACCTTCAGGTAAATGACTGACAAGGTAAGGTTCATAGAAAATATACTCAGATAAAATTAGCAATCCAATTAGCATTGGAATGAAAATTGCAAAGGATAGTCCGATGTATTTGAAATTAGAAAATACAAATTTGATTGTTTGAACCATTTAGATCATTTGATCCAAAATTTGTTTGAAAACAGAGAAGGGTTGCGCACCTCCAATTTGTTGTTGTCCGTCAGGACCTACAATAAAGAATCCAGGAGTTCCCCTAACACCATGTTCTCTTGCTTGTTGAGTATTATATTGAACACGTTTTGAATATTTTCCAGAATCAAGACAGCTCTCAAAAAGTTCCATGTCAAGACCCAAACTTAATGCAAATGCCTTTAGTCTTTCAGTATTTGCCCATCCACCATCAATTTTGTCTTCTTGATAATTGTAAAGTACTTCATGGTATTCCCAGTACATTTCTTGATCTTCAGCACAGTAACTTGCTTGTGCAGCTTTTGGAGAATCACGTCCTAAGAAAGCCATATCAACAAAAACCAGATTTGCTTTTCCAGTATCTAGGTAATCTCTAGTAATTGCAGGCTTTGTATTATGAAACCAGTTGTAGCACTGATGGCATTGATAATCACCAAATTCAACAATTGTGATTGGAGCATCAGGATCACCTAAAATTGGAGAACCCATAGCAGTTGAAATTGTTCCGTGCATTCTTTCCATATCGAGATTTACACTTTCTGAGGATGAAGATGAAAACGAGGCTGCAATACCAGCAATCACGGCTAAAACAACTACGCCTATGATAATTCCCTTTTTGTTCACAATTCTATAGCAGATAAAATTGGTTAAAAAAACTTATTCCAAATCACGTGGAGATTTTCGTCTAAACAGATTCACAAACTTTGCAATTGCGATATCTACAGGGCATGTCTCACATGCAACATTAGAAGAATGACTCTCTAAGTGTTTCTCAAATTCTTCACGAGAATTAAAAACTTGATCACATCTTTCGCAATATACCTTGTGTACATTATTCTTGGAGGGTTTTTCCACAAATGTCATCTGTGATTAGTGCTTATAAAGATCCTGTTGAGAATCATCATATGAAAAAAATCATAGAGAAGATTGTGACAGGGTTTTTTGTAATAATTTTAGGAACATTATGGTATTGTAGTACAAAATACCATGTAAAACCAAATCACTATTCAATAGTAATTTATGATATTTTTGGAAAGCAAGTTGAAATTGATGAAATTAGAACAGATTTCAAGACGCAAAAGGTTGCACAAAGTTACATTTCAGAGTATCAAAAAAGATTTCCACATTATGATTTTTCTATGGCAATTGAAATACCACAGATTAAAAGAAATTTAATTCTAAGAAAATTTAATCAGAGATAATGTATTCTCATGTGAACATCAAGTTCAACTTTATACTGAGTTACAAAACCACAATGAGTACATGAAAACATCTCAGGGCGGGATACAGTTTCTCTTTCGATTGTTTTTCCTGAAACAGATTTGATACTGATTAAATCAGAGTTTGAAATTACTGCAAAATTCCTACCTTCTCCAATAGAATCAAGAAATTCTTTGATGGATGTAATTACAATATTGATGTCAATAATTTCATCATCATCTAGAGTAGAAAGAGTAAATTGATGATTTTTCAAAGTCGGAATGGCAGCGACCTGATCTGAAACATATACCAATAGTTCGCTCTGAATAGATAAGACATCCTTACAGTCAACTGTGAGCATAAAATTTAGTCTTTAAAACAATATTTTAGTTTAACAGTAATTTGAAAATGATTATTATGGTTTAAAATTGTGATTTTGATATATGCGGGATTCTGAAACATTTGGAATTGAAAAAGGTCACGGAGAAGAAGTTGTTGCCTGGTTAAATGAACAAGCAAAAAAACAAGGTACAAAATTAGAAGCAAGATTGTATGGATATTATGTTTCAACTAAGAACTTTGGGGATTTTGAAATGTTTTCTTGGATGGGAGATGTGCAGACTGCTAGAAAAATGATCATCAAAGCAAGTAAACGATTCAAGATAAAGGTAATTGAGGGAGGATACAAACCTAAGGAGAGAACTTTTAGTGTAAAAAAATACGATTATGCAAAAATCAAAAAAGGAGACAAAACAATTGGCCAAATAGAATTTGCTGCATCAAGATTTGGTAGTGGACATTGGGAGATTGAAAGTGAAGAAAGGCATTAAGATGTTGAGGAATTGAAATGAAAATTGGCATTATAGGACTTGGAATGTTGGGTAATGCAGTAGCACTACATCTACTAGATTCAGGATTTGACGTAACAGTGTATAATCGAACAAAAGAAAAAGCAAATCAAGTAAAAGAAAAAAGAGCGACAATTGTTTCATCTCCTAAGGAAGTTGCAGAAAAATCTGAATTAGTTATCATAGTTGTTAAAGATGCAGATGCAGTAAAAGAAATTTCATTTGGGAAAGAAGGAATTGTAGAGGGAAAACAAGAGAAATTGATTGTTGCAGATATGAGTACCATCGATCCTGTGGAATCAAGAAATATTTCAAAAAAATTCCAAGAATTAAACATTAACAAATTAGACATCCCAGTCATGGGCGGACCAAATGTTGCAATAACAGGGGATTTGGTCATGATGGTATCTGGAGATAAAGCTAGTTTTGAGCAATGCAAGTCAGTTTTTGAAAAAATTGCAAACAAAGTGTTTTTCTTAGGAGAAAGTGGCGTGGCGCACTCAATAAAACTAGCCATGAACTTGCAAATAACAATGCTTGCTCTTGCATTATCTGAAGGAATAACTCTTGTAAAAAATGCAAATGTAGACCCAAAAAAATTCCTTGAAATTCTAAATTCAACATATTTTAAAACAGGAATGAGTGAAAACAAAGCCTTCAAAATGATTGATGGTAAATATGATGCAACATTTACACTTGCAAATCTGAAAAAAGACATTAGCACAATGACAAATGCAGCAAAATCATTAGGAATTGAATTACCAATGATAAAGAAAGCTGAAGAACTCTATCAAAATGCAGTCAATGAGGGATTGGGCGATATTGACTATACAGGAATAATTGAATATATCAAAAGAATCAATGAGTCAAAATAATCAAAATATTGATGAAAATCAACAAAAATCTATTAAGTTAGTATGAGAAGAAATTACATCATGAGGTTAAATGATAAAGTTGCAATCGTTACAGGAGCATCAAGCGACATTGGTAAGGGCATTGCCAAGAAATTTGTTGAAGAGGGCGCAAAAGTTGTTCTTGTTGCAAGAAATTTAGAAGGATTAGAAAAAGCTAGAAAAGATATTGGGAATGAAGATTCCACAGTAGCAATTACATGTGATTTGACAGATGAATCTCAAGCATTACAAGCTGTAAATCAAATTATGGACACATATGGAAAAATAGACATACTCGTTAACAATGCTGGAGCAATTAATGATCCAGTACATTTTCACGAAATGGCAGACTCTGAAATTAAAAAACTCATTGATGTTAACTTGTTAGGAGTTTTCCACATGACAAAAGCTGTTTTATCAAAGATGGCAGATGTTAAAAGTGGCTCAATTGTAAATATCGGCTCTATATCAAGTGAGAGAGCAATTCCACGAGTACATTTAGCAGTTTATTCTTCTACAAAAGCAGCAATTCCTATGTTTACAAAATCAATTGCAGTTGAGTATGCAAGAAGAAACATCAGATGTAATTGTGTCAATCCAGGCATAATCAATTCAGGCTCAATAAAGCCATATCTTGATGATCCTCAAGCAAGAAAAGTTCTAGAAGAGAGATTACCTCTTGCAAGAGTAGGAGAACCAGAGGATGTTGCAAATGCAGTATTATACTTGGCTTCAGATGAAGCAAGTTGGGTTACTGGAACTATTCTAAATGTAGATGGTGGAAAAACAGCATCAGAAGGATAGTTGTTTTTGCAATAATGTTTTTGCAAGTAATTGTGAAACTCTAATAGGTTCTGGTACCGAGCCATGCAAAGTTAGTTCATCAAGAAGATGTTTTACATCACTTAATGAACAACCTTCCTTTCTTACAAAAATATCATAAGAAGTGCTAAGAGTAATTTTTTCGCGGGTTCCAAGTTTTCTATATGCTTGAATTTTTGATTCAGAAGAATTTGGAAAATGATGTTTTATTGCATCTTCAATTCCTGAAGAATCATGATACGAAATTCCAATAATTGGAATGTTTAATGAATCATGTAATTTTTTGATGTCTATTATATTATACATAGATACGATAAGACCTGAAATTAGCACATAACTGATGTCGGGTCTTTTTAGATCATCATACATTTGCAAAATGGTTTCAGTGGCATCATCACTTTCTAAAGTAGCACTGCCAAAAACAAAGCCATCAATAACAAAATCTCGTCGCATCACAATTCCAGAAAAGATGGATTTAGGAGAATTTTGTTTGAAACTTTCAGCAATTGCTAATCCGCGTAAACCTTTTTTTTCAAGATGAAGAGATCTCATGATTTTTCTTCCTCAAATAAGCTTGATAACTTAATCCAGTTATCACCATAATGATCCCAGTAATTGCAGACCACATAACAAAAGATGGCAACACAGTTTCATCCATGAAAAAATTAGAGAGTTTTAAACATCTAAAGTTTCGGTTCAAAAGGTATTTTGTATTAAAATCATGTCATGAAACATCTAAATAGATTCAATATGGACGATATTCATGCCTGATTTGATATGTCCTGATTGTGGAAAACGATTATTTCATGAAAATGAGACCACATTAAAGGTAATGCAGAATATCTGTTCAAAATTCTGTGTAGATCAAAAGGGCGAACATCATAGTTACATGCACAGAGAACCAGGACATATGCAAGCATTTGATCCAGAAAGAGAAAATGATTCTACAGGCACTCCAATTCTAAAAAATTAGTTCATTTGGTCCTCAAAATTATATCCTAGGTCTTGTGATTCAAATCAATTGTCAGAACATCATTATGATTTGGTAGTTGTTGGCGGAGGTCCTGCTGGTTCATCAGCAGCATATGCTGCAGCAAGAAAAGGTGTTAAAGTAGCTTTACTTGAAAAAGAGAATTCAATTGCTGAAACAGTAAGAACTAGCGGAGTTACATGGATTCAAAATATCAAAGAGTTTGGAATTCCAGACGATTGTTTTAATCCTATCAAAAATTTTTCATTTTGTTCACCAAACAACGAAGTTACAATCAGTGATACGGTTTCAAGAGCAGCAGTTCTAGATGTAAGGAAAACATATCGATGGTTAGCAGATGAAGCAAAAAAAGCTGGTGCGGAGATTTTTGTCAAAGTAAATGTTAATGAAGTAATTAAAAATGAGAAGGGAGACATTGTAGGAGTCAAAGGAGTCGGACCGGATGGAAAAATTACATTTCATGCAAAAATGGTAATTGATGCAAGTGGATTTCCATCAGCAGTTTGTAAAGCCATGGGTTTTGTTTCGCAGTGGAAAAGATTCGGTGCAGGAGCTGAATATGAAGTCAAGGCAGAAAATGTAGATTCAGACTCGTGGTGGTTAATGGTAGGTCAAGAATATTCACCAGCAGGATATGCATGGATTTTTCCATTAAAAGACAACATCGTAAGAATTGGTGTAGGAGTAGGAAAACCAGAATCCGACGTAGATCCAACTCAAAGACTCAAAGAGTTAATGGAAAACAAGACTGGACCAATAAAAAAACTAGGCAAAATAACACCTATCGAATTTCACTATGGATTAATCCCTAATGATGGATTGTCAAGGAAAACAGTCTATAATAATTTGATACTAGTTGGAGATTCAGCAGGACAAGCAAACCCACTTGTTTTAGAGGGAATCAGATATGCAATAAAATTTGGCAGAATTGCAGGAGATGTATCTGCAAATGCAATCAAGTCAGGAAATACGGATGAGGAGGCATTACTTCCTTATGAGGAAAATTGGAAAAAGCAGATTGAATCAAAAATAAATTCTGCAGGAAGAGTTCAAGATAGATGGATTGGGTTATCAGATGAAGAATGGGATAAAGAATTAGATATCATCAAGGAATTAAAACCTGAAGAATTTCTTGATTTCATTAAAGCTGATTTTGGATTATCAAATATGATAAAACTTGCAACACATCATCCAAAACTAGCAGTAAGACAATTATTCAATTTAGTGAAGAGAAAAAATTAGTTATTTCACATTAAAGAAATCAGTGACAATTACGTCATGATATTGTAATTGCACTACATAAACACCTGAATCAAATGGTTTGGATAGAACCTCGGTAAATAATCCTGAAGAGTTATCTTTTAGTGCAATTTCATCTACACGTTCTCCACTTTGATTATACACATCGACAAAAAGATCTTCTCTAAAGGCAATTGTTTTTTGAACAGCACCTGAAACTACAAGCTTATCATCTTCATAGAGAGCCTCAACAACTGCCACACGTGAACGTGTTGGTAGATATCTTTCAATTATGATTTTTAATTCATCAAGATTCTCATCTACGTTTTCTGCATCTCTGTTTGCTAAGCCAGTTTTGATTTCATTGATAACAGATGCAAAACGAGGATTATCATCATAGTTTTCACCACCAAATCGTTTTGCAAAGGATTCTAACTCATTGTATTCCCTAGCTAAAGCAACCATATCCAAATCAGATTCTTTGTATTGATTATCAAATTCTTCTTCAACATGAACAATTTGAGTAGCTTTGGATGCTTTGTATTGAAGCATTACAACATAAAGTCCAGATTCAGTAGGGGCAACCCATTGAGTGTAAAAGTTACCTTGTTTAGTATCGGTAAATTCCATGCTACTGTGAGTACTTCCATCCATGTTGTAGACAGTAACATAGAGATTCTCACGTCTATCAAAAGCAGATTTTTCTGTAGCTCCTGTAATTACCCAAATGTCTTTTTCTGCATCAAATGAGATGTCATAGAAAATACTTGGATTACGTAAAACAAGATGCTCACTAAGATAATCACCAATCTCAGTAATTTTGGATTCGGCATCAACAAAATTTGCAATCTCAATTAGATCATAGGCATCATCCATCTTGTGATTATACTCTGATGCATATGCAGAAAATTCACTATTGTAAAAGTTTGAAACCATATTTGAAAAGGTCTCTAATTTTTTACGGAATTCAATGCGTTTAATCTCATCGGATGAATATCCAACGTCAGAGCCGTGAGGATCATTTGCATATGCTTCTGAAACAAGTCTCCATTCATCAAACAAATCACGAACTAGTTCATCGGCTTGATCAAGATCATTTTTGATGACCAAATCCCTAACGTTATCAATTTTTTCATTAAAGGTTTCTGTAAATTCAATGTAATTTGGTAAGAAACGGTTTTTTGTTAAACTCAAATCAACAAGATTCTCAAGTGATTTTGCACGTTGTAAAATATCACTTGCGCGAACTTTGAATGCATCCTTATCATAGGAATCCAAATCAGATTTTATTTGAGGAGCTTTTTCACTTGCCCAGGTCAACAACACCTCTATTCTATCAATTCGTGTAATGGATGGATTTCCAGATTCCATCTGTTTGGCAGTTTCTAAGATTTTCAATGCATTGTCAATCAAAAACAAATTTTGATAATCAGCTTGAAGTTCTGCTTTTTCTTTCATAGTTTTGTATTGGTACTCAAGAACAACCAAAGGATTTCTCTTCTCTCTTAGTTCAGTCATTGATTTGTCAAATTCCAAAACAATCTCCAAAATTTCGTCAGTGGAATTTGCATTTTCAACTCTTTCTAAGAGGATCTTCCAATCAGACACAAGGCTAGAATTTACGCCAGTTGTTTGTGAAATCTCTACACTTTTGCTAATTCTTGCTGAGATATCTATTATCTGAGTCATTTTGGAGATTTCAGATTCTGATTCCAAAATATCTTCAACAGAACTAGCTAGAGACAAGTCAGATTCCAAGTCATTCCAGTCAGAGCTGATCAAATTTGCAAGGGCATTGTTTTCCTCAGAATCAGAGGAAATGAATCTCTCAACCCCGTCTAGTTCTCTTAGTAAAATTGCAGCCTGATGCAGTTCTGAAACTCTTGATTTTGAGGCTACAAGTTCCTCAATTGATTCTTTTTCTTGTAAGGAAGGTTTGAGAGTTTCCCAATCATTTTGAATTATCCTATACAAGTCACTTTGTTTTCTTGAAATTACATCAAGATATCTTGATTTTGATAAGACATCAATGAGATCAGTTATCTCAGTCGAATAAATTGGAGCAGTGCCACGAGCAAAAATGAATCCTACTTCGTGTTTTACTGATTTGCTCATCACGGTGTCAGATTTTTTCATCAGATTAAGTAGAGTTTCTTCTAATTCGTCAAAAGTTGGGGTTCTTTGAGTAGTTTTTTCAGGATTGCTGTTTCTAATATCAATGAATGCATCTGTAAGCAAATCAATGGATTTAGTTTTATCACCAATCTCATAATAGAAGACAGATGCAAAAATTATTTTATCAATAGATTTTGCAATCTCAAAAGATATTTCATCGTCATCTAATAATTTAGATACAGAATCAAGTGAAGAAGATACTGCAGGTCTAATGATAGGATTTATTTCAAAAATTAATTCTTCAACAAAAAATTCATTCCACAAATCAACATAAGTAGATTCTAATGAAGACAAATTATTTGATGTTTGGTTTGAGACAGGGGATGGGATTTCAAATAAATTACCGACTAGGTTGCCTTGCTCTGAAATCAAATTTTGAGCTAAAGAAATTTTTTGATCATTTGAGGTTTCTGAAAATGTTTTTGATGATACATTAAATGTTGTAGATTTTGAATATGTACCATAGAATAATTTTACTTCATATTCCCCAGGCAAACCACAGATTCTTCCCTCTAATGGAATTATCTCAGTTACAAAATCACCATTGGGTAATGGAACAAGTTGTTGAATTTGACATAAATCTCCATGAGGATTAATTATTTGCATTATCAAAAAAGAATCATCTTCTAGAGATGCGACTGTGCCAAAAATAAAGAGAGGTTCACCATAATCATAATCTCCAAAATTATCAAGAATTGTGATCCTATCAGGGCTTTGAGCAGATGCATAAACAGGCATAAGCAGAACTGCTATCAGGCTCAACACAATCGGAATTTGTCTCACAAAGATCCAAACCTATGCTCATGTTACTTAAGACTTAGGCAGCTATGATAAGGAAAATTTGTCGTATTTGAAAAGAATCAAGCCATGGTAACTACCATAGAGTAGTTACCTGACTTGACTTTTGGCACAGCGTTGGTCTGGTTGGTTTGAGACATACAAATTGAATGAAATTGCTCTGTTGTGCTAAGAGCACATGTTTGACATATCATACTGTTTGGTTTCATACATTCAGAGCATCTAGTATGCTCAACTAATTTTCCACCACAGTTTCGGCATGATTCATCAGGCAATTCTTTTCATAATAGTTTTCTAAAAATTGGATATAAGCACCACGTAGAAGTCGTTCATACTAAAGCTCAGTAAAGAAGAAGATTATAATTGAAAAAAAACAGAGACAGTTCATGGATGGTGTTAGAAAAACATTTGATGAATGGGCTCAAAACGGAAGAGCAGAACTAATGGAAGTTGAGCATGGAAAAAATGTCTCCAAATTTTTAGATTCGATTTCCTTTGATGAAAAATTTACTTTTCTTGATGTTGGTTGTGGTAACGGTTGGGTAGTAAGGAAAATTGCAAAAGAAGACCATTGTAAAAAGGCTATTGGAATCGATAAGAGTAAAAAAATGATTGTTCAAGCAAAAAAGAAATCTAATCACAAAAACGAGGAATTTTTTCATACAGATATAGAATCTTGGAAGTATAGAGGAAAGTTTGATTTTGTTTTTTCAATGGAATCATTGTATTATTCAGACTCTATCAAAATTGCACTAGAAAAAATTTTTAGACTTTTAAAACCAGGAGGCAAATTCTTTTGTGGAACAGACTTTTACACAGATAATAAAGCAACTGCTAGATGGGCAGACGTTATGAAGATTCAGATGCATCTTCATTCAAAAAAAGAATGGAAAAAGTTTTTTCAAGATGTCGGATTTGAAGTAAAGACAAAGCAAATCAAAGATATGAAAAGTAGGAAAAAATGGAAAAAAGAGTTTGGGACTTTGTTTATCATAGGCACAAAGCCAAAGTAATATTCAAATTCAATAAAGAGGGAATTAATCCATGTGAGCTGGAGCACGAAACGCTGCTACGGCAGAGGAAACTCCTCCCTCCATACAGGAAATGTGATCCGGAGATGGATAATCAGAGATGATTGGCAACGGAGCAGAAAAGAATCCAACATGGCGCACTATGATGGCAAAACCTGAGGTTTCCATGAAAGGAATGAAAAAGCCGACCCACATGGAGCAAAGCCAAACAGAACTAAATGTTCCTGTACAAAGTTCAGGTAGGCTGCAAAGCGAAATATCGTGAAAACAGAAGGAGGGTTACTCCCAGCACACATTTTTCAGTTAACTAATTTCATAAAACTCTACAGGATTATCAAATTGTCTATTGTAATCTACTTCTCTCCAAAATTTTTCTTCATCAATTTTTTTCCCTTCTGAAATCCAGACATTTAGAACTTTTTGCATAAACATTCTTGTTGTATCATCTATTTGAGGACGTGTCCCTGTTTCTTTTTCAATTCGGTCTCGTTCTTCTTTGAATTTTTTTAACAGTCCTTTGAGATGTTTTCCATTAATTTGAGCAGCCTTTTTGGCTTTGGCTGCACATAAATCTTTTTTAAAATTTGACAAAAACTCCATGTAAAAACTAGAAAGAGTATCGTAAAAAATCTATTTCTAATAACTTAATGTTCTAAAGCGACGAGATTAGTTGCAGGAAACGCTTTTGACTGCAAATGCCTCGTTCATTGTAATGTATTCATCGATTTTTAGTTGGATATCATCAGGAGTCGTATCACTCATTCCAGAAAGACCTGCCTGGAATGAGATAGAGTGCTTAGTAGCCTGAATTCCTGAGACCTCCATGTCTGCATATACATTAACAATTTCATTTGCCCAATCCTCTCCTTCTTGAGGATCGATGTTTTCAACTTTAATGGTTACATTGATCATCTTTGTTCCACTATCAGCTTGAGGTTCTGCTTGTGTTTCTTGTTGTGGTGGAGGGCTTTGTAATTCTGGTTGTTCTTCATAGACGCTTCTGTGTTGCTGATAACTAGAATCATCTGCCAATTGTGCCTCACCTCTGTTGGTTTGATATCCACCAGATGAAGCACTTGTTTGATAACCAACTAGTCTATCTGGAGCAATTCCTTGTTGGCCTACTGCTTCGTTTTTGAGTGCACGGTTACTGAAAATGAAAAATGCGATACCACCAATTGCTGCCATTCCGGCCATTCCATAGATAATCATGTATGGGAATTCACCAGTAGATGTAATGTTGGCACCTTCTGGTGGAGTTGGAGTTACACCTGCAATTTCTACACCATCAAGAACATCTATTGCACCAAAACCAATAACTGCAAGTGTTGCAGTGTCTGATGATTGAACACTTCTAATTACATAAGGTTGATCAGCTACAATTTCTGCTTCAAAGACTCTTTCTACTTGTCTTCCTTCTCTGATACTACTTTCACCCATAGTCCAAATAGAAACTACAAATCCAGCAATATCTTCACTTAGACCAAATTGTCCAGCATCTACACCGATTCCTGTTGGATCAAATAAGAAGTGCCAGTTAGTTAGAGGTTGTTCATTGATAAAGTCTGCATTAATCAAATGTTTGTGTAGAACTTCTTCTGCTTCAGTTCCAGCTAGTATTGCATATACTTCTGGTTCTTGATCTTTGATAAGGTTAATTGGGAAATTCATTTCAATACCATCAATGGTAACTGGTTCAGTTGTACTCATTCCTCTCCATCCCAAGTCAACTAGAGATTTTTGAGAGTCAGAGGTGATGACATAATCAGAAAGAGTTCCTTCAACAATTACACGATAGTCAATTGAAGTATTGATGTTTCGTGCTTTAAGGTGAAATTCATAATTTACATTCAAATCTTTAATTTGTGCTACAGATCCATCAGAGGAAATTTTTTCATTAATTTTTTGTCTCAAGTCCTGAACACCAGGATTTGAAATATCTGCTGTTCCAGCAAGTGTCCATTCTTTTCCACGCAACTCATCAAATAATTGTCCGCCATTTGGATATTCGATAAATACTGTTTTTTGATAGTTTATCTTAAATGGAGATTCTTCAGTGTTAGGATTGACTTTGGCATCCATTTGAGCTGCCCATGCTGGAGCACTAGTACCAATAACAATAAGACCTGCAAGTAAAACTGTTAATGCGATAGCCCTAGACACGTGTAAAATCCATGATATAACAGTAATAAACTTATCCTAATTTCCCAGATCGTTGATTTTTGAAAAAGTAATATGGAGTAAGACAAGAAGACTTTGAAGACTTAAGGGGAAAATGGTATGATTACAGTTTTAGCAGGAGGAACAGGTTCAGTCAAACTAGTTAGAGGACTGGTTTCTCAAGAATCCAAAGTTAACGTAATTAGCAATGTTGGAGATAATTATTGGCTCTATGGACTTTATGTTTGTCCTGATATTGATACAATTGTCTATGGATTAGCAGATTTACTTGATCAAGAAAGAGGTTGGGGAATCAAAAAAGATACTTTCAATTTTTTGCGTCAGATGGAGGTTTTTGGAGAAGAGACATGGTTTAGAGTTGGAGACAGAGATGCTGCAACTCATTTGATTAGAACAAACATGTTAAAGAATGGAAAGAATCTTAGCGACATTACAAAATGGATGTGTGAAAAATTTGCAGTAAGTGCAAATATCATTCCAGTTACAGACAACAGTATAGAAACAAGAATTATCACAGACAAGGGAGAATTACACTTACAAGAATATTGGGTTAAACATAGAGGAAAAGATCCTGTTGAAGGAATTCAATATATTGGTGCAGAAAAAGCCCGTCCAAATCCTGAAGCAGTAAATGCAATTCATGATGCAGACACAGTAGTTTTAGCTCCAGGAAATCCACTTACATCAATTGGACCAATGCTTCAGATTAAAGGAATCAGAAAAGAATTATCAAAAAATAAGAAAAAAGTAGTTGCGGTAAGTCCCCTCATAGGAGACAATGCCATTAGCGGTCCTGCAGCCAAATACATGCAAGCAGCAGGAATAGAATCTAATGCATATGGACTTGCAAAGATGTATTCAGATGTTTGTTCAAATATTATTGTAGATACAAAAGATAGAATGCTAGTTAAAAAAATTCAGAGTTTAGATATGAAAGTGTTAGAAACTAAAATTACCATGAAGAATAAAATTGCTGAAGACGCATTAGCAAATTTCATCTTAAAACAAGTACACGTATAATTTGAAAATAGCAGCAATAATTCCTGTAAAGACTTTCTCTAATGCAAAAACTCGTTTAGATTTACCTCCACAAAAAGTTGAGGATTTATGCAGAGTTATGTTAGAAGAAATTCTTCATACTATCTCAATTTCACCTCAAATTGAAAAGATCGTTATTGTAACAAAAGAAGAAAAAGCAATTGAGATTGGAAAAAAATTCAACACCATAATAATAATTGATGAAAAAGAAGAAAGTGTCAATAGTGCAGTTGCACTAGCAGACAAATATCTCTTAGAAAACCATTTTGATGCATCTATAGTTTTTCCACAAGATATTCCATACATCAAAACACAAGATATCGATTTTATGCTAAATTACAAGGCTCCTCCAAACTTTGCAATTATTGTTCCATCAAGAAGATTTGATGGAACAAATGCATTAGTGAGAATGCCAGTTGATCTTATGGAGACACACTATGATGAAGATAGTTACAAGATTCACATGAATACAGCAAAAGAACACACGCTAAATGTAGCAATGGTATTTGTCAAAAGAATAATGTGGGATGTAGACAATCTTGAGGATTTAGAATTTCTTTTGGACCAACAAGAAAAACCCCATGTTGCTGAAAAAATCAAAAATATTTTAGAGATTTCCCAATAAATTAAGGAAAATTGATACCAAAAACAACGTTTTTCGGACAAGATCAGCAACAGACTTATAAGTAATGATTTAGAAAATGTTAAATATTATCATAAAAGGTTTTGGGAGATTAAGATGGTTAAGACAGTAAATCCAAAGGACAAGTGTCCAAGATGTGGACAAGCAGCTATGGTAACAGATCCAAATACAGGAGAGAATTTTTGTAGCAAATGTGGATTTGTGATGACTGACAAAGTAGAAGAGTCAGGTCCAGAATGGAGGTCATTTTCAAATGAGGGTGAAAACAAAAGTCGTGCAGGTGTTCCTACATCACTTGCAATGCACGATATGGGATTAGCTACTGTAATCAATCCTCAAAACAGAGATGCAACAGGCAAACCATTGACTGCTTCAATGAAAAGTACCATTGAAAGACTAAGAACTTGGGATAGTAGAAGTCAAGTACATGAACCAGTTGACAGAAACTTTAGACAAGCATTCAGTGAGCTAGATAGATTAAAAGATAAACTTGCAGTTGGGGATGCAGTAATTGAAAAAGCAGCTTACATTTACAGAAAAGCACTTGAAAAAGGATTAGTTAGAGGACGTTCTATTTCAGCATTAATTGCATCAGCACTTTATGCTGCATGTAGAGATACAGAAACACCAAGAACATTAAAAGACATAGGACAGGCAAGCAATATCAAACGTAAAGATATTGCAAGATGTTATCGTTTATTGTTAAGAGAACTCAATTTGAAAATGCCAGTAGTAGACCCAATCAAATGTATTTCAAGAATTGCAAGCAAAGCTGGTTTATCAGAGAAAACAAAACGTAAGGCAACAAAAATTTTACAGACTGCTGAAGAAAATAAAATTTCAGCAGGAAAAGATCCAATGGGATTAGCAGCTGCCGCACTTTATGTTGCGTGTGTAACAAATGGAGAAAACAAGACACAAAGAGATGTTGCTGAAGCTGCAGGAGTAACTGAGGTTACAATCAGAAATAGATACAAAGGTTTGAAAGTAGCACTAAACCTCTAAGTTAGACTCTTTTTTAGAATAAAATCTATTTGCAAATAATATAGCCACAGATAATCCTCCAGATACCAAAAGAAGAATCTCCAGTGAGGACATTAGAGAATGAGAAAATGCATCTTCAATAGAAATCAGGTTAATTTGAGAAATAAAATTGGCATAGGAAAATACAAAATAATTTGTTGCCCAATGTATCAAAATTGACGCTACAAATCCATAGCGAATGTAGACCCATCCTAAAATTATACCGCTTGCAGTTGCTTGAGCGAATTTCCCTTCAGTCCATGACTCTGCAAAAGCAATATGAGTAAAGCCAAATAGAATGCCTACAAAAATAATCAGCAGAATTGCTTTTCTTGAATCACCCACAATTAATGAGGAAGGATTCCATAAGCATTTGAGAAAATATTTTCCTGAAGTTCTATTAGAATACAATGCAAAAAGAGGTATTCCAATCAAAATTAATCGAAAACCAAATTCTTCCATTAATGGAGCAAGAGAAACATAGAAAAATTGTATTAAATCATTTTCAACAAATGGTGGAAGTGTTTCAATTTCAAACTGTTCTTGAATTATGGTAATCAAAAAAGAAATCAAGATTAGAATTGAAAACCATTTTGTGATTCCAAGCATATAGTTTGATTTTGAATGATATCTCCCAAGAGAAATTATCGGAGATAGTGATTTTAAAAAGCCAATTTGAGGGCCAAGTATTGCAATTACAAAAAGTATCGCATAAAATGTCCACAAGACAACAAATGCATCTCCAATGCTAATGTCAATTGGAGATTGATAAAAATCAGTACCTTCAAAAAGTTCTAGATGAGAAATTGGAAATTCATAATTAATATCTCCGCCAATTTCACTTTCAAAAACAACAAAAATACCAATTGGAAAAGAAACTAGTAGTAGTCCAAAAATTACCGATAGTAATGCAGTAAAGGGAATTCCAAGGGCTTGAAGAATTTTATTTGAATTTTCCAATTTAACTAATGTAGTTCTATACTTTCTTCAGGAAAACCCAATCCAATCAAAGTGTCTTTGATAGTGTCTCTATGATCACCTTGTAAGAAGATATAACCTTCTTTTGCAGTACCACCACAAGCATATTTGTTTTTGAGATCTTTGGCAACACTCTCTAAATTATTTAATTTAGGATCCAATCCTTCAATCATGGTACCTTTTTTCTTAAAACGTCTAGTTTCTAATCGAATAATGATTTTCGTACTATCTTTGGCAAGTTCACCACATGCACACAAGTCTTCAGGAAGACCACAAGTATTACAAATTACTGCCATTCGTTCGAAATCAATTCAATAGTACGCACTATTAAGCCTTGTTTGAAAATAGGTTTCATACAAAAACAATTGAATTTTTTAGATAGAGAGAACCAAACAAAAGTAGTGACTGAAGATCTTACAAAAAAAGCTGCAGAAATGTTACTTAAAGGAGCCACATTGCTTAGCGAGCCTTGTCCATATTGTAAAGGGGTTCGTGTGATGAAAGATGGCCATGCCCTATGTATTGAATGTGGAAGTGAGCCTGAAGAGAGAGAAATTCCAAAAGAAGAACCAGTTCAAAGTGAAAAATCACCACTAGTTAAAACCCTTGAAAAGAAGCTTGAATCGCTCTCAAAGGAATTAGAGCAAGAGAAAAATCATGAAAAACAACAAGAGATTCTAAAATCGATCAATTCACTGTTAGAAACCCTAGAGAAATCAAAGAATAAACAATAAAGTTTTTATGTAAAAATCCTGGCTTTCGAATTAAATGGCAGATAAAAAATCAGCACCACTTCCAGCATCAAGTGGAGGTCTCATGAGATTCTTTGAGGATGAGACAAAAGGATTCAAAATAGATCCAAAAATCGTAGTATCAATCCCCATTAGTTTAATCGCAGTTTCATGGGTAATCGATATCTTCTTAGCTCCGTGAAAAAACAATGGAAAAAGCTCCAGATGATGTTTCAAATATACACAATAGGTTTTCCCTTACTCTAATCAATCCATCATCACATTACTTTTCACTAGTAGTATCATTAGTTGTTGCATCTGTAATTACACTTACAGTGTATTTTGGATATCTCACTAATTTAGACGCAAATCAAATCTGGTATAGGATACCAATTGTATTAGGAGTACTTGTAGTAACACAATTACTAGATACAAGATTCACAAAGAAAAAAGAATATTCAAAGTCTTTGCATTCATCACTTTTTGGAATTATGTTATGGGCAGCAACTCTACTAGTAGGATTAGGAGCAAGTTTTGCATTTTCAAAAGAACCATCAATGTTCTTCATCATTTTTGGATTGTTTATGTTTGCAAGTTTTAGAATAGGAATCTATACTACAACATTAGGAGTAAGTCTCAAAAAAGCTTGGGCAATTTGTTTTGTTCAACCATTAGCAATGTATGCAGTATTAATTCCACAAGACATGTGGGTTTCAATTCTGAATGAACCAATAGGACTCGGGTATGGAATTTCGTTTATGATAATTGCAAGTGTTTGGTCATTTCTTACAGATAGAGCAGGAAGACCAGGGATGGAAAGTACTCACAAAACTATTCAAGCATATCTTGCTTCACAAGGAAATGATCATACTGAAGCAGAAGAAATCATGGAACAGCGTTCTAGTGAGACCAAAGTTGCCACATCCCAGATTAAACTTTCATCGCCAAATGGAAAATCTGAATTTAGAATGGTTCTTCCAGAAATTCATCCGGGGCCATATCATCCAGTAGGAGGAAGCAACATACCATATCTAATTTACAAAAATTTGGATTCATCAGCCATGGTGATGCATAGTATTTCAGATCATGCGTTGAATCTCCCATCAAAAAACGAAGTTGAAAACTATCTAAAGAATTTAGAAAACAGTCAAGTCAAAGAAGAAGGGTTACAATGCACAGAACCAGTAACAGTTCAAATCAACAAAGCAAGAGTGATTGGTTTGCTTTTTGGAAATAATCCATTGTTGTTTTTATCTTTGTCACCACATGGAATGGAAGACATTCCAAGCTATATGAAAACTGAAATTGAGCAATATGCAAAAAACAGAAACTACAACAGAACAATGATTGTTGATTGTCATAATGCTATGGGTGAAGAGATTTCAAAAGAAGATGGCGAAGATATGCTAAAAGCTGCAAAATCATGTTTAGATACTTTGATAAAAAAAGAAAGCTTCCCAATAGAATTTGGATATGGGAACTCTGATGAAATGGATGTATGGACAGAAGATTTAGGCATGGGAGGATTAGGAATAATGTGTCTAAAAATCAATGACAAAAAATTCTTCTTAGGATGGGCAGATGCAAATAACATGGAAAATGGAGTAAGAGAAAAAATTGTTGAAAACTTTGCAAAAAAAGATTTGCAATTACTAGAAATATGCACATCAGATACACATTTTGCTCCAGTAAAAGCAAGAAATAGAAACGGATACTATCAGTTAGGCCTCATTACAAGTGCAGACAAACTGTCTAAATGGTTCTTAGAAATTGCAAAAAAAGTAGAAGATAATACAACATCAGCAAAATTTGAGATATTAGAAAATGAAACCAGTGTCAAGGTTATGGGACAAGGAATCTATGAGGATTATTCCAAAGCATTAGATAATTCATTAAAAATCACCAAAGGATTTTTGATTGGAGGAGTAATCTTTTTCATTTCTAGTCTGTTTCTATAGTCTTCATCTGATCAATGTTTCCATAGAATTCATCAACAAATGAAGAAAATTGAAAGATAGGTACGATAGGGACTCTATCTATAAAATCAACTTTATCCTGATATAAGGTCACAATTACGGGCACGGCAATTGCTCCTTGAGTCTTTGCTACATACTGCTTAGTCCTTACAATTTGCTTTTCCACAGCAGTTTTCAGAGAAGATGAATTGTATCGTTTCCAGTGTTTGCAATCAATTAAGATTGCAATACCTAGTCTTATTCCAACAACATCAATTTCCATACGAGGTTTTGTCAAAATCATATTTTTGATTACTGCAAAATTTTTTGAGGACAAAATTTCTGCAGTTAATCCTTCAAAATCTTTCCAATCCAATGCAGTAGAGATTTCATCAATAGGAAATCCTTTTTCAAGTAATTTAACAGCAATTTTTAATTTATCACCGGCTTCAAAATTGTAAAAATCTTCTTGGAGTGTACCAATTTTATTTTCAATTAATTGATTTAGAATCTTTTCAGAGTCTTCAAAGTTGATTTTTGTTACAACAGAAAAATCTTTGACTGTAATTCCACCAGGGATTATTCCCTTTAATCCAGAAACTAGTTTAGGATGAATTTTCAACTGTGTTGACTGTTTCACATTGCAGATATAGGTTTTAGGAGTTATGAACTTCAGGGTATTATGATATAGATTTTATTATAAGCATTTGAAATCAGAAATATGAAAAAATTGCTAGTGTTCATACTAGCTATTACAATTGCAACTGTAATGTCTAATGAAGTGTTTGCAGAAAAAAATACATTTTTTGACAAAGTCAAGTTCATTCAATATTTAGATGAGAATACTGCTTTAGAAGAAGTTCGAAATGGAAATCTAGATTTGTATTACTATAGAATTTCTTCAGACAGATTAGAGAATCATGAGGCACGTGAAGGACTCCAAGTATTTGATTCAACAGGAGGGTCATACAGCATTTTGGTCAATCCTGCAGAATCAGAGGAATTTAATCCATTTTCAAGTAAAGATGCAAGATTTGCATTGAATTATTTGGTTGATAGAAAGTTGATAGTAAATGAGTTGATGGGAGGGTTTGGCGCTCCAATCATTTCATACTATAGTCCATCAGACCCAGAATTTTTAACTGTGATAGAGCAGTTAGAGACATTCAATTTCAAATACAATCCAACTTTAGCTGAAGAAATTATCACAAAAGCACTAACAGAAAAAGGAGCAAAGAAAGTTGGAGAGTCTTGGCAATATAACGAAAAACCCATAGAAATTACAATTTTTATCAGAAGCGATGATCCGGTAAGAAAATCAATTGGTGAAATTCTAACAGCAGAATTAGAAAAAATTGGATTTGTGGTAAAGAAAGATTTTGGAGATTTGAATAAAGCCTTTGTTTTAGTATATGGTTCAAATCCTTCTGATTTAAAATGGAATTTGTATACTGAAGGATGGGCGCGTTCTGCCTTTGTAAAATATGATTCTGTAGGGCTAGGACAAATGTATTCTCCATGGTTTTCAAACATGCCAGGATTTAATGACCCATCTTATTGGAATTACAAAAATGAAAAACTCGATGAATTAACACAAAAAATTTACACCGGGGATTTTGAATCTGCAGAAAAAAGATCTGAATTAATTCAAGATGCAGTAGTTGAAGGAGTGAATGAATCAGTTAGAATTTTTTTAGCAAGTAAAATTGATCAATATGTTGCAAATGAAAAGGTTGAAGGAGTTGTAAATGATTTTGGAGCAGGAGTTCCAAGTAGATTTACTCCAATAAATGCACAGAGTGAAAATAATGAATTGGTAATTGGGGTCAAACAAATCTATCAAGGAGCATGGAATCCAGTGATGGGTTTGACTGATAGTTATAGCAGACATATTTGGGGAGTGATTTCAGATCCTGGGACATTTAAGCATCCATTTACTGGAGAAACATTTCCAATTAGAACAAACTGGCAAGTTGATACATCAGGGCCTCATCAAAAAATGAAAATCCCGAATGATGCAATAATGTGGAATCCAACATCTCAACAATGGGAAAATGTTTCACCAGATTCAGAAGCAACAAGTAAAGTTACTTTTGATTTTAAATTCAGTAATTGGCATAATGGTCAGAAGATGGACATTGATGATGTTCTATATTCTCTTTATTTTACAATAGAATGGGGAACGCAATTAGATGAAAATGATAGAACATTTGACACAGAATTTACACCAAGAGCAGCACAAAGCATTCAGACAATTAAGGGAATAAAACACATAGATGAAAATACGATAGAGATTTTTGTAGATTTTTGGCATTTTGATGAAGGAGAGATTGCAGATTGGGCAGTATTATGGAGTTCAGTACCATGGGAAATTACTGCTGCAATGGAAAAAGCAGTAATGGATGGCAAAGTTTCATTTTCTAGATCAGGAGCTACCAGTAAAAATGTAAACTGGTTGTCATTGATTGTTCCAAATGATGCAGATCTTGTCAAATCATATTTGCAGGAATTCAAGGAGCAAAACTTTGTTCCAAAGGCATTAGATAATAGTAAGAATACAAATAATTTCCAAGAAAGATATGATTTATCAATTAATTGGATAAATCAAAATAATCATGCAGTAATTAGCAATGGTCCATTTTATTTAGAGTCTTATGCCCCAGAATCAAGGACAATAGTTGTAAATTCGTTTGATGATGAATCATATCCATTTAAGATTGGAGAATGGAAAAAATTTGAATCAGCTAAAATCCCAATTATCAAAACTTTTGAGATGGAATCTAATGTTCAAAGAGGAGAACCATTTGAAATCAATGTTGAAGTAATTGATGCAGATTCTATTTTGTATTTTCTAACTAATTCTGAAGGAAATGTAGTTTCATCACAATCAGTTCAAGTTTCAGTACCTACCAAAATTAAAATTTCTTCAGAAGAATCACAAGAATTAGGGATTGGGGCAAACAATATCAAAATATTTGCAATATCAAATTCAGTTCTAAAACCAGATTACTTTGAATCTAGTTTTATTGTAACAGAAAACAAAGTGAAATTACCCGCTAGTAATTTAGAAAATATAGAATATTTTGAAGATGAGTCAGGAATTGAATTTTTGATAATTCCAATTATAATTGGAATTGTTTTAGCAATATTTTTTGTAAAAAAATTCTACACTAGACCATAATCTTTTGAGATTGACTCTATTTGTTCTTCATTTTCTAGTTTGGAATATTCGTCAAAAAGATTTTGATTGAGCTCATAGAATGTATGTCCCCATTTGAATTTGTCAAGCAATTCCAAGCCTTGTTCTTTGAATCCTAGAATGATCAGAGAAGCAGCTAGTGCTTCAGCAGTTGTTAATTTGTTTAATTTTGCATAATTTACAGGGTTTCCAGCCAATAAAGGGGGCAATTTACGTTTAATTCCTTGAAAGTTGTTTGAGAATGCTTGCTCCACAAGATTCCAAGAACAGTCTATTCCAATAATTGCATTGATTAGAGATTTATCTTTAGGAAGTAGAATTTTTTCTGAAAAAGGATCTAAAACTAATCCCTTGGTGCCTATTTTTTTGATGTTTTGAGCAAGGCCAAATTTTACCATTTTTGCAGCTGTACATTTTTTTGGATCATCTTGGTAAAACATCAATACTTGTAATTTCATTTCAAAAAACTACGAACAAGAGATTATTTGGGTTTACTCTATTGTTTTGTATGTTACTTTGTAATAGAATCGAGATACTTGATCATCTTTGAGCACTTCAACATTCCAATTTGCATCAGGTAAAAATGCAGTTGAGGATTCAGGTAAAATGCTAAATTTTTCCAAACGTGCATCAGGGCCACTATATCTCACATTTAGACTAATCCCATCAACTTGGACAACTTCATAGATTTGTCCAGGTTTTCGAGTAGATTCTTTTACTAAACATTCAGCATCAGGACCAATAATGCACGCTCCAGTAACAGTTGAGACCTTTAAGTTCACATTAGATTCATCACCGCGTGAAGGAGTAATTAATGATCCTGAGACTACTCTAGGAGCAATAGTTCCATCTTCTGTATTTTTTTCTTCAGTGAATATTGGAATTGTTTTTTCAGGAATTCTATTTTCTTTTTCAATAATTGTCTCAAGTTTTGGAGTGTAAGGTTTTTCTACAACATCAAATTGGATTGATTTTATTTCAAAGTCTGCATCAACAGTAACCTCGTAAGAACCAATTGAAGAAAGTGAGTCAGGAATTGTAAATTCATGAACAAATGCACCAGAAGGACTTGGATGAATGCTTGTTACTGGACCAGCATGAATTCCACAAATAAAAGAACCACAGTTTATTTCATTTTCAGATTTTTGAATTACGCTAATATCGTATTTTTCAAGATAAATCAATTTGTTAGGTTTTCCACTAATTATAACAGTGTCTCCAGGATAAAATTCAGATTTATCAGTATACACTAAAAGAGAAACAGGATCATCAATACCAAAAACAAAATCATTTGTTACACCAAATGTTGTTTCAGTCTGAAGACCAGAATAAATTGCTTTTACAGTGTAAGTTCCTTCACTAAAAATTGTAGAAGGTAATTCAAATAGACTGACAAATTCACCGCCTTGGTTAGGATAGACATTTGATTCATGAATTTTTTCAAAGGGGAAAGTTCCATCAAGTACCTTAATTGTAACTCGTTCTGGAACTACTAATCCTTCATCACCTTGATTACGAGTAATTACATTCCCAACAACTTTGAGTTTATCTCCAGCCATGTACAAAGTTTTTTCAGTAGTTACAAAAAGGGGAATCTTTGAAAGAGAATCAGATTCAGGATTTGGAGATACTTTGAAAAAGAAGTCTCTACTTTCGCTTGTTGTAGAGACTTTGATTTTATAAATTCCAAAATTAGTTTTTTTCACATCTCTCTCATCTTCGTCGATTTTTAAGACAGGACGTTTTTCAGTGATAGGAGTGTCCCATGACCAAGAAAACCGTTGATTATCAATAGGAGAACCAGAATAAGATACAGTTCCATCTGGTCGAGTTAATGAAATATCAACTGCTCTATCCCCTATAGGAGGGAGAATTCCGGTAAGATGAACAGTTTCGCCTAGGCCATAGACTTCTTTATCAATTGAGATAATTGCACCTTCATCTAATGCAAGTGGATCAATTATTGAAAAAGTGCTTGTTGTGATATTATCCAAATATTCTGCAGTTGCAATATAATTTCCCTCTGAAAAGATATTTTTAGAGATGTCAATATCAATTGAATAACTTCCAGAAGATTCTGGAATTGCAGTAAAATCATATGCAACTACAATACCACCTGTTGCCAATGTTTGCTCACCTTCGGGCAAACCTATTATTTCAAGAGGAGAGCCATCTTCAGTAGAAATAGATATTTTTACAGGGATTCCAGTTTCATAATTTGTGCTACGGGGATCTTTAATGAAACCAGATAAAGTCATGGTTTCACCCATTTCATAGATGTTTTTTTCAGAATTTAGAGTCAATGGAGCATCAGAAACAACAAAATCATCAGGGTTTATTGCAGCATGAACAACTTTGCTTGCAGTTCCAATATCCTTTGAAACAGTGATTCGGTAATCACCTAATCTTAGTTCATTTTCTGGGATTATGAAAGAATATTCGAAAGAACCATCGCCCATTACCCGTACGCCATCTAGAATTTTAAATCCAGAATCACTAGCAGTGTAAGAAGTTCCTAACGAAGTTTGTTTTGTTTGAATAATTTCCAAATCCAAAAATCCAATCCATACTTGATTCAACCTTCCAGAAATCTTTACTTCATCACCAAGGCCGTATGCAATTTTATCAGTCCATAAGGATATTGGAACATCTTCTTTGAAATCCTCAATTACTTCGAATGTGGCAGAAATAGATTTGTCAGAATATTCAGCATTAACACGATAAACGCCAAAATGTGGGTCGATATTGGTTACAAAAACACTAGTTGAAAATTGACCATTTGTCGGAAACAAATTTCCACTAGCAATTTCTTGTCCTTCTGAATCAATTACTGAGAATTTCATTCCTTCAAACGGAATAATTTCACTAGTCGATGCAATAATTGAAACAAATTCTCCTGGGATATATTGAGATTTATCAGTTACAATAGATATGAAACTGTCTTCTTTTTCTTCTTGTTCAATGAATTCAAAACCTACTGAAAAACTAGTTGTTGCAGTGGTTCCACCATACGTTACTGTAACATCATATGTTCCTTCATTAATTCCAAGAACTTGGTGTAAAGTTAATGAAGTATCAAAATTCAGATTAAGATCAGGATACAAAGTGAGACTTTGAACATAATTAGGACCTGAAATTGTCATTAGGATTGGCTCAGGTTTGAAAGAAGGTTTAACAGTAAAAAGTTCTTCAGAAACAGTTCCTTGAAGAACTGCAGTTTCACCAAAAAGATACGATGGTTTTTCGGATGACAAAGTTACTATTACATCTTCAGAGGTTTGTGTCTCTACAAGTTTTCCGTTTGATGAACCAGCAGTTGATGTTACAAATTTCCAATTACTAGAAGAATTAGAATCAAAACCATCGAAGATTCTTTGCCAAGAAAGAAAATCATTTTGAATGTCTGCAATCATTGGAGTTTTATCAACTACAACTCCACTTTCGTCTCTAAGCTCAACAGATTCGTTAGAGTCTGTAAACCACACACTTTGATAAGAATATGTCAAAAATTGTCCAGGTTCAATAATTGTTCCATCAGGGATTGTCATTGTCTTTTTTAGAACGGTAGTTGATGCAATTTTCCATCCTCCTAAATCAATATCAGAGTCTGTAGGGTTGTAAAGTTCCACCCATTCAGAAACTGAAGCAGCATCATTTCCGGGTGGATTAATGTCAACTTCATTAATCACAACATTGTCAGATGTTTGAGCATATGCAGGAATTATGATTCCTCCCAGTAATACTAAAGATAATACTATAGACAGATTCCTTTTCATTGCTGTTTCCTAATTTTGGTGGCTAAAGGACTCATTTTAGAATGAAATTGAGGAAAAGTTGAGCTTATTGTTAAAGTCCTATATCTTAAAATCATCAACAATTATTGCAATTTTTCAGTTTTAAGGCATACGTAGGAATCATTCCTGAGAGTCACAATTTGGGCATTTTTTGTTTGAGACTTTAGCACCACATTCCATGCATATCCCTTCACCCACGTCTCGCTCAATTAGTTCCCGTCTTTTACCAACATACACTTTGATTCCAAAATACATGATAATTACAATCATTGCAGCATATACGGGGGCCATAAATGGCATCAATCCAACCATGAATAATAAAAGTCCAGCAATTAATACAATGTCACGTTTCTCAAATTTCATTAAATCAAATCAAGATGGAATTGATAAAAACATGCCGGAGCTCAGAGCCAATTAGTTTACTTCATTTCAAAGTCATTACTCTAACTCTTCCTCATTGCCCAGGCAATTATACTTGGAGATTATTTGATAATAAGATAATGATTAGTGGTGGGATCGGCGAGATTTGAACGCGCGACCTCTGCGTCCCAAACGCAGAATCATACCAAGCTAGACCACGATCCCAGT
>JANQNM010000072.1 GCA_028279625.1 Candidatus Nitrosopumilus sp.
ACCTGCGACCACTAGTCCCCCAGACTAGTATCATACCAAGCTAGACGACGTTCCCTTGCCTCAGAGGCACAAAATGAAATTATTAAATCGTCGTATTGAATAGTGAAATTAGTGAAAATCTGTAGTATTTGTCATAAGATTTCTGCCACTGATCAGGATCATATTGATTGTATTCAAAAAAGAAGAATTGAATTGGAAGACGATGATCTTAAAAATAAACTGCCTGAAAAACTAGATTTAACAAAAAATCCACAAGATTTAGGAATTGAAGTAAAAGCTATCCTAGAGCATTTAACAAAAGAAAAAGATCGTTCAGAACGATCATAGCCAGTTTGACAACCTTTCTTTTTCAAATTCTATTTTTTTAGAAAGGTTTTCTGATGTTGATTCAGTGATATCTGTAGATGGTGTTGAATTTGTGAACATGTCTACCTCAATTAGTGAAGCAGTATCTCTTCCAGATTCAATAAAGCATCCTCCTTTTCCATCAAACAATTCAGATTCTTCTTTGGATTGAATTTTTGAGACAATGTTTTTTGCAACTGTTAGTCCTTCGCCTTCTGCAAAAACTCCTGCTTTAGGAACTGCAAGTTTTTCCCCAACAGGCAAGCTAGTGACATCACCTATTGCAAATACATTATCAAATGAAGTCTTACAATCTCTGTTGATTTTGATAAATCCTGAATCTTTTGCCAATCCAGCTTCGTAGATAACCTTTGGAGCAATGTGAGGAGGAACAGCTAAAAGCAAATCAAAATCAGCTTCTTGGTCATTTTCAAAAATCATCTTTTTATTTTCAACAGATTTTATTTTACAAGATTCGTGGAAAACAATTTTTTCTGAATTAATTAGTTCTAGAATTTGTTTACTTACTTCTTGACCGGCTGCAGGTAGTGTAATTGGTGCAGGACTGTAAAAATCGATTTGAACAGAATCGCGTTTTCCAAGTTTTCTTAACATTGAATCAATTAACAAACTAGCCTCAAAAGGTGCGGGTGGGCACTTGTAAGGCATTCCCATTATAGAAATTGCAATTTTTCCTGAATCTATTGTCTTTAATTTTTCATGAATTTCAGATAGTTTTTCGTGATCATATAGATTAAAGCCATTTTCTACTAATCCAGGAATTTTTTCAGGGGCTAAAACAGCTCCCAAAGAAATTATCAAATAATCATATGAAATATCATGGGATTTTGCTTGGACGTTTTTGTTGTTCAAATCAATTTTCACGATTTCATCTTTTAGAAAATCAATTCCTTTTTTTGATAATTCATTTAACGATCCAATAGACTCATCAAAGGTTCTAGTTCCAGTAAGAATCCAGAGTTTTGCAAACCCTACCATAAACCAGTCTTTTTTATCAATGATTGTGATTTTTACTTGAGATTCAGAAAGTGAGTTCCTTAGCTCATTTGCGGTAGAGAGTCCACCAAAACCTCCTCCTAAAATAACAACATGTGGAATGCCTGTCAACTTAACGTTCTTGTGTTGTTGGTCTTATCAAGATTTCATTAACATTTACGTGAGATGGAGAATCAACTGCATAAAGAATTGCATTTGCAATATCTTCTGCTTGTAATGCTTCCATCTTTTTTGCATTTTCAATAAATCCTTGAAGAGATTCATCAGTAATAGTATCATTTAGTTCAGTTGCAACAACTCCAGGTTCAATACTGGTAACTCGAATATTAGATCGAACACTAAATTCTTGTCTTAAACCTTCACTAAAAGCAGCAACTGCATGTTTTGTTGCACAATAAACACTGCCAGCAGGAAAAACAATTCTTCCAGCTACAGATGAGAGATTAACAATATGTCCTGATTTTTTTTCTTTCATATGAGAAATAACTGAACCTGTAGAGTACAAAACGCCCTTGATGTTAACATCGACCATTCTATCCCATTCGTCAACTTTGAGATTTTTGAAGAAGCTTAGCGGCATCAAGCCTGCATTGTTTACCAAGATATCAATAGAGCCCCATTTATCCAAAACTGCTTTAGCAAAATCATCACATTGGGATCTTTGAGTTACATCTAATTTTTGATAAAATACTTCTCCACCATTTTCTGAAATTTGTTTTGCCAGTTCTTCTAATTTTTCTACTCTTCTAGCACCGATTGCAACTTTAGCACCTGCCTTTGAGAGTGCAAGAGCAGTGGCATATCCAATTCCACTGCTAGCTCCAGTAACAATTGCTACCTTGTCTTGAATCATTTAATCGTCATTCATTTCAACATCGTAAAAATGTTTAGACATGAATTCATCCTTCAAGAAAACTGCCAACTTTATTAAAAGAAAAAAACTATTGATGATATGAAGTCTGAAAAGTGTGCTTATTGTGGCGATTTAACAGATTTACCATTCCAGTGTAATTATTGCAAAGATTTCTTTTGTTCTGAGCATAGACTTCCAGAAGAACACAGATGTGTGAAGCTAAGCCAAATCAGAGCTAAAAGATTTGGAGAGAAAAAAGTAATTCGAGATGGTGGAAGAAACAGACCAAATATCTTTAGAAGGGTTCTTGGACGTTTCTAGAAACTAATACGGACTTTTATCAGGAGAAATTTTTGCACGTCTTCCTTGATAGATCAGTGCAAGAGCTAATGCAAACATTACCATTGCAGTTAATGGAAAATTTTGTGGTGCTGGAAGAATAAACCAATAGTACACTCCAAAACCAATAGATACTGCAGCTTGAACCCACAATTTTATCCACTTTGGAGCTTTTACTACTCTACTAATTCCTTCAACAATGAAAATTCCAATTACTGGATAAATTGTATAAAAAAGAAAATCAATTACATCTACGCCTGTATGTGACATGTAATTTGAAAATGAATTAGGTATAATTTCTATCTAATCTTCCCAACGAACCTTAGTAGCGACATTTTTTGCAATTAATGCCTGAGCATTCTCATATGGAATTGTTGCTATATCTTCTGTTTTGAAAGGACCATACTTTTCAAGATCAGCTCCTACAATCTCATCTACTTCCTGAAGGAATCTAATAGCAATTCTTTTTGTTTTATGGTTCTGGGACAATGATTCAAGGAATTTTGATTTTCCATTAATTGTAGCTGAAAGAATCATCTCTGTTCTCTCTCTTTGTTCTTCTTGAGAATCTAAAATGAATTTTTCTTCATCAAGTAAATGTCCAATTTCAAAATCATCTGATTTTGATATTTTATCTAATCGAATATTGATCAATAATGATGTCAATTCAGTAGCCATTTCAATCAAAGAATCTTTGATTTTACTTTCTACTCCATCAAATTCTTGTTTTCTTAAATTTCCTATAAAATCAGACAGATTTCTGTAAAAGTTTGGATCAATTTCTAATAGAGAATCATCCTCAGTTTCTCGTAAAACTGTATGATGTAACGAGTTGATATCAATCTGATTTGTTTCGGACATTTCTTACCTAATCCTTAAATGCTGGATGTATTTGTGTTTGATTGAAGTAAGAAATTGCCCTATAAAGTTAGTCACGGTAAAGCCATTCAAGTAACATACTCACCTGACGAAGTTTTCTCAAGAATTCAACATGAAGGAATTCAATTCATAGATCTTCAATTTACTGGTCTTACAGGCCATTTTCACCACACGACAATTTCTGCTGATACATTTACACCAGAACAGATGAGAGATGGTTTACCAAAACTAGATGGTTCATCTATCATAGGTTTTACAAGTATTGACGATTCAGATCTTCTTCTAAAACCTGATCCTAATACGTTTGCAATAATTCCATGGATGACTGAGAACAAAACTGCTAGATTACTTTGTGATGTTTATTGGGGAGAAGGAAGAGGAAGACTTTCCAGAGATCCTAGAGGTATTTCTCAAAAAGCAGAAGAATACATCAAAAATCAAGGATTTGATTTTAGTACTTGGGGTCCAGAGGTAGAATTCTTTGTTTTTGATAAGGTTCATTGGGATGTATTAACTCCATACAAAGGCCAATCATATTCAATTGAATCAAAAGAAGCTCCATGGAGTCAGGAGGGAGATGGATATCCTATGGGACTCCAAGAAGGATACTATCCAAGTACTCCATCTGACACTTTGACACCATACAGAAATGAATGTGTAAATATTCTGAAGAACAATTTTGGAATTTTATGTGATAATCACCATCATGAAGTTGCAACAGCAGGTCAATGTGAGATTGATATCAAATATGATTATATGACAAACGCTGCAGATGCTGCACAATCCTACAAATATGTAATCAGAAACGTTGCTCAGAAATATGGAAAGGTTGCAACAATGATGCCAAAACCAATTGCAATGGATTCTGGTTCAGGAATGCATGTTAATGTTAGTTTATGGAAAGGAAAGGAGAACACTTTCTTTGATCCTGATAATGAAGATGAGTTAAGTCAAACTGCTAGATACTTTTGTGGAGGAATAGTTAATCATGCAAAAGCTCTGTCTGCAATTTGTAATCCTACAACAAACTCATATCACAGATTAGTTCCAGGTTATGAAGCACCTGCATACATTGCATGGAGTTCAGGAAATCGTTCTGCAATTGTAAGAGTTCCAAAACACCTCAAGGGTAAAGAATACTCTCATCTCAAGAGATTAGAGTTTAGAGCTCCTGATCCATCATCAAATCCATATTTGGTTTTTGCAGCAGTTACTGCAGCTGGAATGGATGGAATCAAAAAGAAGATGGATCCTGGTGAGCAAGTTCGTGATGATATATTCAAGATGACTAAATCTGATAGATCAAAAAGAGGAATAGGCGTTCTTCCAAAGAGTCTTGGAGAAGCTTTAGATGAACTAGAAAGTGATAGAAAATTCCTCAATCCAATTTACACTAATGACGTAATTGACAAAATTATTGAATTAGAAAGAAGAGATCAGCGTGAGATTTCAATTAGACCTCACCCTCATGAATTTTATCTATACTTTGATGTTTAGGTTCTGCCTGTAAGTTGAAAAATATAGTATAATGAAATTGCCATTAGAGCAAATCCTCCGCCTAGAAAAATAGCACGTCTACTTTCAGATGTTGCTGCTTTATAGAGCAAAACTCCACCTGCAAGACCTACAAACAATACAATCACGCCAATTACAACACTATCAAAACTTGTGTTGGTAATCAAAGGGTGAAAAAATCCTGCAAGTAATGCAAAGAATGCTACTAGGTAAATGTATTTGAAACCAGTAAGCATTTTTGATGTAGTTTTGTTCAATGTTGTTCGTAAATTCAGTTATCAAATAAACTTTTGAAAAATAATTTTCAGATGATTACATCATTCCGCCCATGTCAGGCATTCCACCCATTCCAGGCATTCCCATTCCAGGTGGCATTCCACCCATTCCAGGCATTCCTCCTTCAGCACCAGGTGGTGGTCCTCCAGCAGATTTTTGGGTAGCAATAACATCATCGATTCTAAGAATCATACATGCAGCTTCGGCTGAAGCTGAAACAATTTGAAGTTTAACTGCTAATGGTTCAATGATGTCACTTGATTTCATGTTTGCAATCTTTCCTTTCATAACATCAACTCCTGTCCATTTTTCTCCTTTCTGTTGTTTTGAACGGAGAAGTGTAAGTGTATCAATTGGATCCATTCCAGCATTTTCAGATAGGGTTAATGGAATTGATTCTAAAGCATCAGCAAATTTTTCAACAGCTAATTGTTCTCTTCCTTCAAGAGATTTTGCCCAGTTTCTAAGTTTAGTTGCAGCATAGGTTTCAGGTGCTCCTCCACCTGCAACAATAGATGGGTTTACAATTACATCTTTGACTACCATTATTGCATCGTGAACTGAGCGTTCAACTTCATCAACTACTCTTTGTGAACCTCCTCGTAAGAGTAGGGTTACTGATTTTGGATGTTTACAACCTTCAACGAAAACCCATTTGTCTTCTTCAATTTTTCTCTCTTCTACTAGGTCTGCACTTCCTAGATCTTTTTCAAAGAGATCATCAAGGTTTGTAACAATTCTTGCACCTGTAGCTTTTGCAAGTTTAGTGAGATCACTTTCTTTAATTCTTCTAACTGCAATAATTCCTGCTTTTGCAAGATAATGTTGAGCCATGTCATCAATTCCTTTTTGACATAATACTACATTGGCACCAGAGCCAATTACTTTGTCAACCATGGTTTTTAGCATTCTGTTTTCTTCATCCAAAAATGATTTGAGTTGTTGAGGGTTTTGGATGTTAATTTTTGCATCAGTTTCAGTTTTGCTAATTTCTAATGCAGTATTGATTAGTGCAATTTTTGCATCAGTAATTTTTCTAGGCATACCTCCATGAACAATTTCTTTATCAAGAACAATTCCTTGAATTATCATAGAATCTTTAATGGAACCACCTGCCTTTTTCTCTACTTTAATATCATCAATATCAACATCATAACTTTCACCATCTTTTTCAGAAACTGCAAGAACTGATTTTACAATGATATCTGCTAGTTGATCAGAATCTTTTCTAACCAGTTTTGTTTGCATTGAAGTCTTTGCAATTTTATTTAGAATATTTTTATCATTTGCAGAAATATTGTCTGCGATACTTTCAAGAAATTGTTTTGCTTTTCTTCCAGCCTTTCTATATCCATCAACAATAATTGTTGGGTGAACATCTTGATCAATTAACGATTCAGCATTTTCAAGTAATGCTCCTGCTAGAACAACTGCAGAAGTTGTACCATCTCCAACCTCATTATCTGTAGTTTTAGAAATTTCAACTAGCATCTTGGCTGCTGGATGTTGAACATCAATTTCTTTTAGGATAGTAGCACCATCATTTGTAATAGTAACATCTCCAAGAGAATCAACTAGCATCTTATCCATACCACGTGGACCTAGGCTAGAATGAACAATCTCAGCGACAATTTTGGATGCAGCAATGTTATTTTTTTGAGCGTCTCTGCCTTTGGTTTCAGATCCGCCTTCTTTTAGTAATACAACTGGCATATTACCTTTTGAAGTTGCTTGCATTCCCATAGTTGCAAAAACTCCAGTTTCCCCTTTTATACCTTCCAGATCAGAATTGAGAAAATTTGATTCGATATCGGTGTTTTTAAATTGGGAAAATCAAGTTGCAAAATATGGCTAAATCTCAAAATAAAGAATCTTACAATAAAATTTTCACTAAATTAAAAGATCATCATAAATGGTTTGAAAATTCAATTCCTTTGATCGCAAGTGAGAATATTCCTAGTCCTGCTGTAAGAGAAGCAATAATCTCTGATTTTGGTAATAGATATGCAGAAGGCTGGCCTGGTGAGAGAGTCTATGCAGGTTGTATCTACATTGATGATGTAGAGTTTGAATGTATGAAATTAGCCAAAAAACTCTACAAGGCCAAATTTGCAGATGTCAGACCAATTTCTGGTGTTGTTGCAAATCTAGCAGTATACTCTGCATATTCTAATCCTGGTGATGTAATGTTAGCACCATCAATTCCAGCTGGTGGTCATATTTCACATGGTAAAAAAGAACATTCAGGTACTGCTGGTTTAGTTCACGGATTAGAAATTGAATTTTATCCATTTAATGCTGAAGAGATGACTATTGATGTTGATAAAACTAAACAAAAAGTAAAAGATCTAAAGAAAAGCAAACGTCTTCCAAAAATTGCTATGTTTGGAGGTTCATTGTTCTTGTTTCCACATCCTGTCAAAGAATTATCTGATTTTCTAAAAAGTTATGATATGCACATCAATTATGACGCAGCTCATGTTGCAGGATTGATTGCAGGAGGTAAATTCCAAGATCCGCTACGTGAAGGAGCAGATACAATGACTATGAGTACTCATAAAACATTGTTTGGTCCTCAAGGTGGATTAGTTTTAGGCTCAGAAGTTCATGAAGAACCTATCAAGAAAGCAACATTTCCAGGATTAACAAGTAGCCATCACATTAACAACATGGCTGGTAAAGCTGTTGCTTTTGCAGAAGCCTTAGAGTTTGGAAAAGATTATGCATCTCAGGTCATAAAAAATGCAAAGTCATTTGCAGAAGCTCTTAGTGATGCTGGATTCAAGGTTCTAGGAGAAAGTAGAGGATTTACAAAATCACATCAGATTGCAGTAAATGTGTTGGATTATTCTGATGGTGGTAAGGTAGAAGCTGATCTTGAAAAAGCAAACATCATTGTTAATAGACAACTTATTCCAGGAGACATCAAAGCAGGTAGAAATTATTTCCATCCAGGTGGAATTAGATTGGGCGTTTCAGAGATTACTAGGCTGGGAATGAAGAAAAATGAAATGCAAGAGATTGCATCTTTCATCAAACAAGTTGTTATTGAGAAGAAGGACCCAAAGAAGATTCTTTCAAAGGTAAGATCTTTCAGAAAAGACTATCAGAAGGTCAAATTCTGTTTTGATAACAAACTAGGTGCCTACGAATACGTTAAACTGAGATAATTTTAGGCGTAATCAGTAAGAAGAGATTGGTCGCCTGCACTCTTTCCAAATACTAATTCTATTTCATCAGAGAGAGCATGAATTCTTCCTCTTTGATATTCACCTACGTCATATTTGTCAACTAGTCTTTTTGCAAGTTTAAGATATTTTTCAACAGAACCTCTTGTAATGGTAGGAATCAATTTGTGACCACAAGTACAAGTCTGGATTAGAGGCATTCTGCGAAATGACTTTCCACATGCTGTACATCTAAAATTTTGTCTGGCATATGCTCTAAGATTTCCCATGATATCTGGTACGAGATGTGTTGAAATTACATTTGAAACAATTTCGGATGTGTTTACTGCATCAATTAATTCAGCATTTTTAATTTGCATATCAAACTTGTCTAGCATTGAACCAAGTGTAGAATACGCACTTCGAGATTTTGAGGTTGTAAGAGAAGATGTTGAATGTGTAAAAAAGTAATCATAGAACTGCCTTTCTGTTTCAAGACGAGATTTGATGATTTCAACAGAATTCACATCTGGTGCCTTGACTTGTTGTAGTGTGGATTCAAAAAATTCTAGTGGAAGTGATTTTGTGACCTCAAGATTATGTGCCTGTGGTTGCGATTCGTGTGGTAAAACTAAAGGTTGAACAAGTAGTGGAGCATCCATTAGACCTCCAATTCTATCTGAAAGGAATTGTCTTGAAAAATTCAGTAGACTATCCATTAAAAGCATGATAGAATCAGCATCGCCATCAGCATCTCTTCTTTTTGCAGAATGCCAGTTGGGAGTTCCAAAGCAGACATGAGTTTCAGTATATCCAATAATTCGTCCTACAATTCCAACAGAAGT
>JANQNM010000077.1 GCA_028279625.1 Candidatus Nitrosopumilus sp.
CGTACAACTAGATCACCATTAATCCCATCAGGAACCGATTCTCCTTCTCCTGGAATAGTATAATCACCAGTATCAATTCCAGGTGGAATATCAAAGGGCAGATGTCTAATGCCTTTAGTCATTCCAGAACCTTTGCAGTTTTTGCATGGTTTTTCAATAATTTTTCCTTGCCCACGACATGTATTGCACATTCCTACTGTAACAAAAGATGCAAATCCCATTTTTCTTGTTTGTCTGGTCTGTCCCTGACCATTACATGCCTTACATGTTTTAGTTTGTGAACCAGGTGCTGCTCCAGAACCATTACAAGTTGTGCATTCAACATCTTTATGCAAATCAATTTCCATATGTTTTCCTTTAAGAACTTCTTCTAGAGTTATCGTAGTTTCATAAAGTAAGTCTGAGCCCTTTTGCTTTCTAAATCCTCCAAAGCCTCCTCCTCTACCTAGAAGCGTTTCAAAAATAGATTGAAATCCTTCACCTCCTCCTCTTCCAAATAGATCACTAAATACATCATCAAAATTACCACTTGCTCCTTTGAAAATATCTTCAGTGCTATACTTTCCATCTACTCCAGAATGTCCATATTGATCGTAAAGATTTCTTTTTTCAGAATCTGATAATACTGCATATGCCTCAGAAATTTCTTTGAAATGTTCTGCAGCTTCTTCAGATTTGTTTCTATCAGGATGAAATTTTAGAGCAAGCTTACGATATTGAGATTTAATTTCATTTTCAGAAGCTGTTTTTGCTACTCCTAATACCTCATAATAGTCGCGTTTTGAGCTCATACTAATTCTAGTTATTTTATTGAGTATAAATTATCTAATTTGAAGCAGTGTCTTTTGTTGAGCCCTGTTCTGTTTTAGAATCAGATTTTTGTTCTTCGCCAGTTTGTTGATTTTCAGAGGTTTGTTGACCTTCACTTGATTGTTGTCCTTCTCCAGGTGGTGGAGGGGGAGCATTTTTGTAAAGTTCTGTAGTGACTTCATTTACAATTGCTTTTAGAGCATCAAGTTTTGGTTTTATTTGATCTGCATCTTTGTTTAGAACTTCTTTTAATTCCTTAATAGCATCAGAAATTTTAATACCTTTTTCTTGTGGAATTTTGTCTTTAAGATCTTGATTGATTAGTTTTTCAGTAGTATAGACGAAACTTTCAGCTTCATTTTTGATATCAATTGCTTCTTTTTTCTTTTTATCTTCATCAGCAAATTTTTCTGCATCTTCTTTTAATTTTTCAATTTCATCTTTAGATAGTTTTGAGCCAGCCTCAATTGTTATCTTTGCTTCTTTTTTCGTACCTAGATCGGTTGCAGTAACATTAAGAATTCCGTTAGCATCAATATCGAATTTTACATCAATTTGAGGAACACCTCGTGGTGCAGGTGGTAAATCTGTTAGATTAAAACTTCCAAGAGATACATTATCAGCTGCCATTGGTCTTTCTCCTTGGACAACATGTATTGTTACTGCAGTTTGACTATCAGCAGCAGTTGTAAAGACTTTATTTTTTGATGTAGGAATAGTAGTGTTTCTTTCAATTAATGGCTCTCTAACTCCTCCAAGAGTTTCAATTCCTAGAGTCAATGGTGTTACATCGAGTAAAACAATATCACTTGTAACATCTCCAGCAATGATTCCTGCCTGAATTGCAGCACCCATTGCTACTGCTTCCATTGGATCTACTCCGGATTCAGCTTCTTTTCCAACTAGAGTGCTAATGAATATTCTAACAAGAGGAATTCTAGTAGGACCTCCTATCAGTACAATTTTTGATATATCAGATGTAGAAATTTTTGCATCTTCTAATGCTTTTTCCACAGATGGCTT
>JANQNM010000086.1 GCA_028279625.1 Candidatus Nitrosopumilus sp.
AACACAAATGATCATATCTCTGCTGAAATATTGTCCTACAAGCGGAGGATCTTGTGCACCTTGTCCTTGTACTTGATGAATAGTAACACCACCGACACCGACTTTTTTGATAGCAGCAACAACTTCATCCCTTACATGAGTTGGAACGATTGCTTCGATTTTCTTCATAAAATTCACTTGTGTTGAATTTATTTAAATCAATAAGTCCTTTTCAGACTTGATATTCAATTCATATTTGGAATCAGGCACAAATTCAGACATTACGTTTAATTTCAAAATACGGTATAGACGGGTATGCTTGATTATTCATTGAATGTTGCAGGTAGTGAATGGATAATCATAATTTTTGTAGCTTTGGTTTTGATTTTAGGGACAGGAAAACTTCCAGGTGCTGCAAAAAAACTAGGAAAAGCAGTAAATGAGTACAACAAAGCAAAAAACGACATCAAAGATCATATGAAAGAAGTTACAGAAGAACCCCCAAAGATTTCAGGGCCTGTAGAGACTGAAAGACAAAAGCTTGAGATGATTGCAAAATCTATTGGAGTTAAAACAGAAGAAAAAACAGATGATGAATTAAGAAAGATAATTGCTGATAAAATAGGTCAGAAAAAAATAGACGAACCTGAAACTGAAAAATAATTATTTTGATTTTTTGATTCGATACAAATCTTTGTCTAATCGTTTTTTAGCAAATTTGTAATATTCTGGGACAATTTCAAAGCCTAGATACCTTCTCTTAAGAGATTTGCTAACAACTGCGACTTGTCCCGAGCCAAGGAATGGATCAAGAACAGTATCCTTTTTTTCACTAGAGTATTCCAGTATTTTTTCTATAATTTCAGAAGGAAGTTTAGTTGGAGTTTTCTCATCTCCAGTCCAGTACTCTCTTTTGATATCCCAAACATCTTCTTTGTCTTTGTAATGAAGGCTGCGTCCATCCTTTGTTTTGTCATCTTTTTTGAATCTTGAAAAAGGATAGAATTTTCTTTTTTTGTCATCCTTGCAGACATAAAGACAGTGATAATGAGATGTGACAAATTTTTTCTTTGTAACAACTCCAAATTGGTATTTCCATATTAAGTGGTTAATAGTTGTAAATCCAACATCATCTAGTGCTCTAAGAATATCCTTGAGGTTATTCCATCCAGAAAAAACATACATGCTTCCAGAGTCCTTTAGAATTCGAAAAACCTCGCTCATCCAAGCAAAGGTAAAATCGTAATAATCTTCTGGTTTGATTTCGTTATATCCTGTTAGCACTCTAGAAGAGGTTCTGTTGTAATTTGCTTTTTTTGCCTTGAAATTTATTGCAAATGGAGGATCAGTAATTACCAAATCAATTTTGTTTTTAGGAACCTGAGTCATTCCTTCGATGCAGTTCTGATTGTAAATTTTGTCAAATTCTATTTTTTTCAAGTTTAGATTCAAAATGATTTCCTAGCTTAATAATGTCATGGAATTTACTTCTCAAACAATAAATCACGAATCAAATCCATCATAATAGATCTTGAAATTCTCTTGCCCAAAATGCAAATCAAAAGTTGAGATCCAAAAAACGTTCAACAAAATGATGCATGTCTCTTGTAGCAAATGTGGAATTGAGGATCTCTTGGAATTCTCAAAAAATCCTGATGAAGTGTTTTTGGAGTTTTTATCAAGATATGACAAAGGACTTGTGACTGAGAAAGGACTCTCAGAAGGTCTCAAAGATGAGGGAATAGTTCGTGGTGAAAATGAAATCAAAGAAATGATTGGCAATAACAAACCAGACAAAATTACCGAAGAAATCCTATATTCAAAAAAAGATTATGTCTCACAGTACAAAGTCTTGAGCAATCCTGAGCCTGAAATGGGCTCAAAAGTAGAAGATTTGGGATTAGACGAATCAATAACTGAGCATCTCAAAGAGCTAAACATTGAACAGTTTTACAAATTTCAAGAAGAGGCAATTGAAGAAATTGTATTTGGACAGAATGTTGTCATTGAGGCACCAACTGCATCAGGAAAGACTGAAGCATTTTTGATTCCAATAATTCAAAGAATCAAAAAAGAAGGAATTCAAGGAAGTGTCTTTGCAATCTTTGTTTATCCAACAAAAGCACTTGCAAGAGATCAATATCCAAAAATTCAGAAATTTGCACAGAAAATTGGAGTAGATGTCAAAGTATTTGATGGAGACACAAAACTTCCTGAAAGAAGAGAGATCATTGACAGTCCCCCACAAATTCTTGTAACAAATTTTGATGTGTTACATTATCACATGTGGCATCAAACAAAGTTCTCATCAATTCTATCAACAACAAAAATTCTTGTAACTGATGAAGCACATGTCTATTCAGGAATTTTTGGTTCTAATGTACACTATATTATCAAGAGACTAAAGAGGATATGTACAAACAAATTGCAATTTGTTGCAGCTTCAGCTACCTTAGAAGATGCTAAAGGATTTTGTCAACAGCTCTTTGGAGAAGAGATGCAGAAAATTCAAGGTTCAGGAAAAAAAGGTCAGACAGATTTTGCAATGTTGTTTCCCTCATTACGTACCCAAAGAGCATTAATGGTGGATTTGACAAAAAAAATAACCGGAAAAAATCACAAGACAATGGTTTTTAGCAATTCACATTTGAATTCAGAACTTTTAGCAATTCAAGCAAAAAAGCAAAAAATCAACATCAAAGTTCACAGGGCAGGTTTGATGGCAAACTATCGGGCATCTGTTGAAAGGCAATTCAAGGAAGATAGTTTACAAGCAATTTCCTGCACTCCTACGCTCGAATTAGGCATAGATGTGGGCAATGTAGACTGTGTAATTTCATCAACCATACCAGTAAACAGGCTTACTCAGAGAATTGGAAGGGCAGCAAGAAAAGGGCAGAAGGGTTATGCATTTTTGGCATTAGGCAATGATCCTATTTCACAATATTACAAGAATCATCCTGATGATTATTTTGAAGATATTGAGAAAACATACATCGATCCCAAGAATCCATTTGTAGAAGAATTTCAAGTTCTAGCAATTGCATGTGATAGACCAATTTCAAAACATGAATTAAAAGAACATCAAGAAGTAATTGAACATCACATAATCAAAGAGAACCTAAAAGAATTCAACAATAGAATAATTCCAAATTTTGATAAGATAAACTCAATGTTAAATGAATACAGTATCAGAGGAATAGGAAATTCTGTAGATATTTTCTTAAATGATAAAAAAGTTGGAGATAGAATTCTTCCAATTGCATTAGAAGAGTTACACAAAGATGCAATCTATTTTCTAGCCGGGATTCGTTATAAAGTAAAGGAGTTTGACTATCCAGAAAAAAATTATGCAAAAATAGAAAAAATTCCTAGAGACTATCCTTACTATACCAAAGCTCTCACTGAGGAATGGCCAACAATTGAGACTGTATTTGAGAAGAGAGTTGCAAACGGTGTGGAAGTTGCATTTTGTAAATTACATATCGAAAAGAAAGTCTATGGATATGTAAACATCGAACTAGGTCAGGAAATCACTCAAGGAGAAAAAGTACTACTTGAGACTCCATTAGAATATGATTTTGTTACAAAAGGAATTATCTTTCACGCACCCAGACCAGTAAAAGTGATTGAGGAATCTGAAGATGAAGAATATACTGAAGCCAGTGGATACCATGCAACAGAACATGTGGTAATAGAGGGAAGCAATATGATTACAGGTGGAGTTTCTCAGGACTTGGGAGGCATATCTTTGGGCACATCAGGCTTGATTTTCATCTATGATGGGGCAATTGGAGGTAGTGGAGCAAGCAAGGCTCTCTATGACAGATTTGAAAAAGCACTTGAGAGAAGCATGTACATTGTCAAAGAGTGTCCTTGCAAAAATGAATCAGGATGTCCCAGGTGTACATTTTCGTACAGATGTGGAAACAACAATGAATATTTGCACAAATACTCTGCATTAGAAATCCTTCAAAGAATCAATGACGGTGAAAAGACTCAGTTAATTGATCCAACAGAAGGCGATAGACCTCTAGTATGATTAATCAAAATGGGATAAATATAACAAAAAATTAGGATATTTGTGGAAAAAGTAGCACTTGTAACTGGAAGTTCATCTGGAATTGGATTACAAACTGCATTATCACTTGCAAAAGACGGATATCATACATTTGCAAGTATGAGAAATACTGTAAAGGGAAAAGAGTTAGAAGAGATTGCTAAAAAAGAAAATCTTCCAATCGAAGTTATTGAGTTAGATGTTGACAAGGAAGAATCAATCGTATCAGCAATTAAGAAAATAATTGAAAATGCTGGTAGATTAGATGTTTTAGTAAACAATGCAGGTTATGGTCAGTTTGGATGTACAGAAGATGTATCCATTGAAGATTTTAAGAAACAATTTGAGACAAATTTCTTTAGTGTTGTGAGAATCATTCAAGAAGTTGCTCCAATTATGAGAAAACAGAATTCTGGAAATATCATCAACATTAGTTCTGTTGCAGGAAGAATGGGATTGCCTGGTTCTCCAGCATATATCAGCTCAAAGTTTGCCCTAGAAGGACTAGGAGAATGTTTGAGATATGAATTAGGACAATTTGGAATAAAAACCACCTTAATTGAACCAGGAGTTATCAAAACAAACTTTTTTGATTCTATGAAGATTCCAGATTCAAAAACAGACCCAAAATACAAGCAATTAACAGATCATATCTTAGGAGGCCTGAAGATGATGGTTCAGATGGGAACCGAGCCTGCTCAGGTTGCAGATGTGGTCATGAAGGCACTTCATGATGATGAGATGCTTCCAAGATACATTGTGGGAACTGATGCTGCCATGTTTATGGAAGCAAAGAAGATGAAGACAGACATTGAGTTTGAGAAATACATGAGTAAAGAGCTATTTCCAAGTAGTTAGATTACTTCGTTAAATTGATATACACATAGAATACAGTTTTTGTCAAAGTCCGCAATTTTAAAGTGAAAAAGAATGACGAAATGGAAAACTCTAGAACACAAAGGAATCTTGTTTCCCCCTGCATTTGAGTCTCAAGGAATCAAGATAAAGATCAAAGGGGAATCTATCGATCTCAATTTAGACCAAGAAGAGATGGTGTATCAGTGGGCAAAAAAGAAAGACACACCATATGCTCAAGACAAGGTATTTCAGAAAAATTTTACTGCAGATTTTGCTAAAACTCTAGATTCAAAATTTAAGAAAATCTCTTATGAAGATATTGATTTTTCAAATGCCTTCAAAGTTGTAGATAAAGAAAAAGACCTCAAAGAATTGATGACAAAAGAGGAGAAAAAAGAACAAGCAAAAAAGAGAAAAGAAATTCGCGAGGAGCTCAAAGAAAAATTTGGCATTGCAATTATGGACGGCAAAGAAGTCGAAGTTGGAAACTACATGGCTGAACCACCAGGAATTTTTATTGGAAGAGGAGAGCATCCACTTCGAGGAAAATGGAAGCCAAGAGTCACTGCAAAAGATGTCACACTAAATCTTGGAAAAGAAGCAAAAGCACCTCCTGGTGATTGGGGCAAGATTATTCATGATAAAGATTCAATGTGGCTTGCAAGCTGGATGGATTTTCTAACTCAGAAAAGAAAGTATGTTTGGCTTTCAGATAGTTCTGATCTAAAGCAAGGAAGAGACAAGGAAAAGTACGAAAAAGCAGTCAAGCTTGAAAAAGAGATTGAGAAAATCAAAAAAGCAATGGTAAAAGACATGAAAGATCCTAAAAAGAGAAACGTAGCTACTGCATGTTATCTAATTTATAGAACTGCAATGAGAGTTGGAGACGAAAAAGATGAAGATGAAGCAGATACTGTAGGTGCTACAACTCTCAGAAAAGAACACATCAAGATTTCTGCAAATGCAATTGACTTTGATTTTCTTGGTAAAGACAGTGTAAGATGGCAAGAAACAGTCAAGGCAGTTGGAGATGACAAAACATTTCAAGAGAATCTTAAAATCTTAATTGACAAGAAAAAACCAAAAGACGAGATTTTCCATGACATCACATCAAGACATGTAAATGCATATTTTTCAGGAATTGTAAAAGGACTAACTGCCAAGGTTTTCAGAACATATTTGGCTACAACCAAAGTCAAAAACTATCTCAAAGACCATGATGATGTTAAAAAGAAGTCAGCTAACGAGAAACTATATCATGCAAAGCTTGCAAACTTGGAAGCTGCAATAATGTGTAATCACAAAAGAACCATACCTAAAACATTTGAGCAGTCTTTACAAAAGAAAAAAGACACTTTGAAGAAAATTGAGAATGACAAGCCTTGGGTAAAATCTCAAGAGACCCTAAAGAAAGTCGAAGACAAAGAAGCAAAGACGGATGCACAAAAAAAGACAAAGACAAAGAGAATCAAGACACTAAATGATCAAATCAAAAACAGAAAAATAAAACACAAAGAAAGAGTTGAGAAGCTAAAGTTACAAATTGACTTATCTGAGAGGACCAGAGATTACAACCTTGGAACATCACTTCGAAACTATATCGACCCCAGAGTTGTCAAAGCATGGACTGATGATATGGGTGCTGAATGGGAGAAATTGTATACTTCAGCACTCCAGAAGAAATTCTTGTGGGTCCAAAAAGAGAAGTTAGACTGGTCTGAGATTGCCAAAAACTAGGAAAATTCTCCATACGTAGCATTTAATTTCCCAGATTTTTGAGATAATTTTGTGCCGGGGTAGCTCAGCCTGGTTAGAGTGCCAGTTCACTTGGTAATCTCTAAAGGTTCTCCAACTAAGGCAATACTCATAATCTGGAGGTCGCGAGTTCGAAACTCGCCCCCGGCATTACAGAATCACTTTAAAGCCCACCCCTGCGTTAACTATGGCGTGAGTTTAAAGACAATAAAAAAACGCCAAATACACGATTACGATTCTTTAATGAGATCCGTAAACAGACAGATTCGAATTGAATTGTCAGAGAACAATTCTGAACTAATTACAAAGTATGACAGAGAAATGGTTCGCCAATCTATTGCAGTTGCAACAAGACAAAAACATTTGCGAACATTGCTTGGATTAACTAGACTTTTGAAAAAAGATTGGAAGGATGCAACAAAAGACGACATGGATGAACTAGTTTACGAAATAATGCAAAGACATTCAGATGAATCAGGAAAAGAAACAAACTATTCGTATGATCACAAAAAAGTTTTGAAAATTTTCATGAGATGGTTAAAGCTTGGTTCTAGAGAATTTTCTGAAGTAGGGGATCCTCCTGAAACTTCACAAATCAGAATGAAACGAGTCAAAGACAAGATAATTCGCGAAGATTTGTTAACTGAAGATGACATCTCAAGACTTTTGCATGCATGTGGCGAGAATGCAAGAGACAGAGCATTAATTGATTGTCACTATGAAGGAGGGACAAGACCTGGAGAAATTCTTTCTATTTTGATAAAACATGTAAAGTTTGATCAATATGGTGCAAACTTGCATGTTGATGGAAAAACTGGACCTAGAACCGTTCGATTGGTAAAGTCAACACCTAGTCTTGCAAACTGGATGGCAACTCATCCATTCAAGGACAACCCTGATGCTCCAGTGTGGATTAATCTAACAAAGAGACATTATGGCGAACAATTGACATATCCTGCAGCTCGTGCAATGTTTGAAAGAAGAGCAAAAATTGCACATTTGGAGAAAAGAGTCAACCTAAACATGTTCAGACATAGCGAGGCCACAAACTCTGCAAAATTCATGACAGAGGCACAGTTGAGAAAAAGACACGGATGGTCACCTGAATCCAAGATGCCGGCACGATATGTCCACATGGTAAACGCTGATGTTGATGATGCAATCTTCAAACAACTTGGAATCAAAAAAGAAGAGGAAGTTATCAAGATGCCACAAAAATGCCACATTTGTGACATGCCAAATGCTCCAGATGCCAAAATGTGTTCAAAATGTGGAAAACCACTGGATCTTGGTACAAGTTTAGAGATTGATGAGAAAAACCAAGAACAAATCACAAAACAGAACGAAAAGATAGAAAGTTTGGAAAAAACTCTCAAATCAATGCAAAACAGTTTAGAGAAGCGAGATAAGGAATGGGAGACAGCAATTGTGAAAATACTTGAAGAACAAGCAAAAAAGTTCTCAGATCCTAACTATATCAAGAAATTAGAAGAAAAAGAAAATTCTGATGAAATTTTGTATAATTAAGAAAAAACAAAACATAATGAGAAAAATCTTCTAGACGCGCGCGTTATCAATTACATTAAACTAATTTAATCTATGAAACGACAATTACAAAATACAAATTACAAATTTTTAGACACAACCACCCATAATATAGGGAATTTGTAACTTTGATTGATTTTGTAACTTTTCTAGGCGTGGAAAATTACAAAACAGGTTACAGAATCAATCATTTTTGTAACTTTTTGATTGATTTTGTAACTTTGATTGAAAGTTTCCAGGCACGGATTTTTAGGAGGATTAGAAATGGCATAATTTCAAGACAAAATGAATAATTTCAAAAAATTTACAATTATTCAAAAATTATTATTTTTTTCAAAAAAATTTCCTTTTTTGAGTTTTGGTCCGTTAAAGTAGCTATAAAATTGGTTCAAGACTCTAAAGTTCAGTTCTGTAGAGATTGAAACCATTTATGGAATCAAATTAGGATTCACGTTTTCTCTTAGCCTTGAACCATTCATCATCATTTCTAAGAAAATCCCAATCCGCTCTTGAATTTGTCAAATCATCTTGATCATGAAGGAGTAAATCAACAAAATTATCTTGATTTCCAAATCTTATTGTTCTATTTTGTTCTAAAGATTCAAGGAAGCCTTCATCAATTCTAACAAGACACCAAATTCTTTCTGCGTCAATAAATGCTGTGACTTCGATTAGAGTTTCAAAGTATGGACCTTCATCAGTATCAATTCTATCAAAGAAGTTTCTCATTCTAAATGCTCTGTAACCCTTTATGATTTCGTGCAGGTCTCGATCATCAACTTGAATCAATGGAATATTTTGGTGCATGAACCAAGTATCAGGTTCCATAAAACCATTCTGAATTTGGTCCAAATCTTTTTGATGTTCAGCAAATTCTTCGTTACGTCTCATATCTAATCTATGAATTTTTTGTTTTTATGTGATCCTAAATTAGCATTTGAAGATTATTTTGTTACATGCCCCTTAATTCTACCAACAACTCTATCAACTTCTTTGTCTGAAAATATCTCATATCTGCTTTGAATGAATGGGTTAATGTTATCCATGTTTTTGACATTGACAAATTTGTACTCAGAATCATACTGAAGATTTCCACGGTTTGCTAACACAACTTTGGTCACTTGGGGGTTTCTTGGACTAAACCAAGACTTTAATGCAATCCACAGAACCATTCCAGCTCTATCTACTTGTTCATGTGGAGTAATTCCTTTTTTCTTGTTCTTTTCAACATATGAATTTCCCCAGTTTTTTGTTTCAATTAATACAATTCCTCTTTTTGATACAACAACAAAATCCATTTGAGCTGATTTGAGATTTTTCCTTCCACGATATGTTATGTAACGACCTAAATCCATTCGAACACCACATAAAACATGAAAATTATCATCCAACTCTGATAGTTTATCGATAACTTCTAACTCGCCTTTTGCACCACGAATCCATTTTCCTTTTTTTCTTTCTTCAATTTTGTTTATCTGTCGTTTTTTCTTCCAACGTCGAAATTTGTTTCCTATACCTTTTTCATCAATAGAGTCAAATTCTTGCTTCATCTCTTTGTGAATTTTTCTAATATCATCTACTGTTTCCACTTCATCTGGAAGTCCTTCTAAAAGGCGTTTTTCAGCATCTGCACGACCATAAATTATTGCCAGATCATTGTTATGATATTCTAAGAATTAAAAATTTGGAATTATCAACGTTTGAGCCTTAATTAGAAAAAAGGAATGCAAATAGACAATAAAATCACATATTGAAGAGTAAAACGAATATCAAATGAGAGAGAATAATGCAAGAAAATAAAGGAATATCAGATATTGCATCATCTGAAGGAGATTTATCTGATTTCACAAAAATTTGCAGAGCAATATGCAATAATCGATTAATTTCAAAAGAGAAACTATTCAAAATTATTATGAATGAAATTAAAAGTAAATCAGAAGGTTCTATTGAGAGGAAACTCAGTATTATGCAGAAATTAAATTTAATAGATATTGTAAACCAAAAATATGCATTAAATTCAAATGGAAAAATTTTGATTGAGATAAGTAATGAGCCATTTGTATTTTCAGAAAAAATTGAAAAAGCATTTTATTTTATCATTTTGTTTATGTCTGATGCTAGAATTCAGCTTGCCACATTACTTCAATCAATAAATGAACAAAATGGAGATGACAAAAAGAATAACATTCTAAGATATTTTAAAACAGATATTGCGCAGATGATTTGGAATAAACAAATCGTACAAAAAAATATTCATGATTTAGAAAAATCAAACAAAATTCCAAGCATGTTTAACAATAAATTTTCTTGTATGAACAAATGGTTACAAATCATAGATTTGGTGGAATCAAAACAGAATGGATTACATGTGAATTTACCGAAAAAAATGATTAATTCTCTAACAGATTCAAAGAATGTAGAGAAAATTTTTGAAGAAACCGCAACAAAATATTATCCTGAAGCAGTTAAATTCAATTTAAAAAAACATTATCAAAAACTAAGTGAATTATTTATTGAAGGTCATGAGAAATTTTGTACATCAACAGTGGGAATTAGTGATGCTGATGCAGTTGGAAAGTATGTATGTTTACAACTTTTGAAATCAGGAATTATTCTTGAAGAAAATCACTTTTTCAAGTTAACAGGGGAACTAAAACAAGACAATATTATTCGTTCAGTAATGATCGGTAGAGATGGAAAACCCAAAAATTTTAGCGTAAATTAGAGATAGCGTAGGGAGGATTTGTTGTCTTCAACAAATTTTGAATCTATAACATCTAGTTCTTGCTCTGCTGCTTCTCGAACTAGTCTACCACAATTGGGTAGTAAAAATCCAGGATAATGATATTCAGGTCTCATTAATCTAAGTAATACTTCTAAGGAATCATCAGAAAATGGGGATAATTTATTTTCAGGCGCGTTTGATGGATTAAAATACAAATTATGATGAACACGTAAGAATTCAGAAATATGTTCTGATGATAAACTATCTAGTCTGATTAAATAATCAAATCGTCTAGAAAGTTGTTCAGAAAATCCCAATTCATACCATTCATCTTCTTTTTCTGCAGTAAAGGATGCAATTAATGCAAAGTTTTCTGAAAAATCATCCAATAATTCTCTTAAACTGTCACCAATAGCACTACTAAGTTTTGCAGGAGTATTTTCTAATTCATCAATAACTAATACAACAGGGCCAAAATTTTTGCTGAGATGTAAAAGAAGTTCTTTTAATATTGTCAATCGTTTGTAGTCCCCATCAAGAGCATAGGTAATATCTAACGTGTTAAGTTCTGATGATGAAAGTCGTTCTCCAAGCAACCATTTCTTTGCTAGTTCAGGGTGATGCGCATTGGTATTAATCATATGTAGTATTCTTGCTAGTTCATTATTTGGAATTAATTGGTTCCAAGTAGTTGGGGTTTCATTTGAAAATTCTTTTTGAACAAAAGCGCCAATATTTTTTAGATTATTTTTTATAAAATTAGACATTGCTTCTCTATACATAACTGAAAAAGAAGCTTCAACTGCCGGAATTAATGTATAAATGAAAACAATGTTTTTGTTTGCATCTTTAGATTTTTGATTTAGTTTTTTATTGATAATTTTTGTTAACCACGTTTTACCACTACCTGTTTGTCCAAATATTCGTAGACCTATCCTACCACCATTTAAAATATCTTCAAAAAATCTATCAAGATCTCTTTGCACATTTTTTAAATCAGGTCTATCCCATTCAAGAAATTTTTCATCAATCAAATAGGGATTTGTAGGTTCATATGGATTTTGTACAAAATTATATTTCTCGAAATATTTGGCCATAATAATACTACTGACAAATGTTTTTTATTCTTATCTTAAGTACCACCTAAAATCGTATTAATGTATGTATGAGCATCATCGATCAAAGTTTCTTGTTCGTTTTCAACATAAACACCTGCTTCCTTGTTTTGATGTATTGCAGTATCAGTGATGTTTAAGCTTGACACCAATAGGCTCTTCGAGTTTCCTTCTAATAACACCATTTTTGCATGAACACCTTTTCTTGACAAAATAGAAATCCCTAAATTATCTTCTAGATCTTCTACAAATTCTTGTTCAGTTTTATCTCTTGCAAGAAATTTCCGGCTTATGATTATCGTAATTTTTATCTGACTACGTACTAGCTGTTCTAATTTATCACGAAACGACACACCATTAATTGATGCGTTATGAATATGTTGACTAACAATTTTGACCTTTTTCATTCCTCTTCGTGCTGTCAATAGTTGATTTAGCCGAGATTCCAATGAATCACCAAAAACAAATTCAATTACCAAATCATCACCTCAAAAACTATGAATGTGTTATTTTATTACTCTTTTTAGTTTTTTCAATTGTGGAAAATAATGAAGCAAAATTTGTTTTTTTCATTATTTTTGAAACATAATCGTCATACCTATTTTCTTTCATTAGTTTTCTAGCTTTTTTAACTTCTTGTTGATGAACCCATGCGTTGTGAACTGCTCTTGCTGTGAAATCTTTTTTTAATCTTGAAAGACCATAGTTTCTACACATTGGACATCTACATTTTTCTAGTTTTTCTTTTTCTTCTTTAGAGAGTTGAGGATAGGGTTTTTTTCTAACAGAGTTTGTTATCCATCTGTCTCCAATGCCTGGCATTTGAATTGCTCCAAAAGCAGCTTTTGTTCGCCATGCAGAACTATCAAGAGAATTAGCACCAGCATAATACATCAAATGCATTGTAAGTGTTCCTCCTGTTCCAAAAACATGTAGTTTAGCGCGTGGTATTTGTTTTCTAATTTCCATAATTACTTTCATCACATTTAGAATTCCCCCTACTCCTTTGACGTTATATAATGCAGGAACTAAGCTACCAATTCCATAAATAGAAAATTTTCCCATTTTTTTTAATCTATTAACATACCATTTTATTTCGGGATCAGTATATCCATGAACAACTGGGATAAGAATAGGATTTTTTGTGGTTCTCTTTTTGATCATTATTTTTGTATTTTGTAAAGTTTTGAGTTTCCGTTTCTGATTTTCAGAATCTGTATTAGTTGGAAATAACGGATGATCTAAAACTACACCATAATTTGGATTAGTTTCTTCATAAAATGATATGATCTCTTCGGCAGAAACATCCATGATATTTTTTTTCATAAACATAAACCCACCAGAATCCATCATGACTGGACCTTGGAATCCTAAATAATCATGAATTTTTTGTTCCTTTACTTTACGAAATGCGGATGGGTGTTGCATAAAATCATACGCATTCATTAAAACTCCATCAACTTTGAAGAATTTCCAAGGTGCACTGGCATCTTGACCAACTTCTTGGCTAAACCAAAGCATAGGATATTGAATTTTAGACATTAGATATTTTCTAATCTAGTTATGAGATTTTTTAACATATAGCTATGAGCTACGCCATACATATCCCATGCAAATGAACCGCGTTTGTTTACAAGCGATCTAACCTGCTTTTTTTCTGGCAAGATTTCTAAATCTAAAGCAAATTTTTCAGAAGCCATTTCAAGCATCCTTCTATGAGTATGATCAATTTTTTGTTCAAGATTTGAAGAATAGGTTCTAACAAAACCAATCATATGTCGATATACCTTTTTTTGTTTCATTTTCTTCAAAAATTTTCCAATATTGTCAGAAAGAAGATCTAAACTTTTGTCTAGATACTCTTCATCAAATTCTTGACCGTATTTTTTACACCACCATTCAAACAAGCCAGGACAGTCATACCATTGAAATTTTTCATAATATTCTTCTGGCACTAATCCAAAAGGTTCAGAAATTGTCATAACTTGAATTTTTTTCCTATTTCCATTTAACATGTCTAAGTAATTGTACAGTTGTTTGTATGATCTTGATTCATTGTATGGTTTTACAGTTGAACATGGAAAAATCAAAAGTGTATCTTTTTTTTCTGGTTTGTATTTTGTCATCATAAATTTCTGCCAATTTTCAATATCAGAATTATTTTTTAGACCAGTGTAGACTTGTTTTGGGTTGTAAAAACAAAGAGATTTCTTGATTTTTACGCCTTTTCCGATTTTAGACGAAACTTGATCAAATAGTTGTTGTTTTGACACAAATTCACCAGGAATAATAACTACTTAAATTTATCCTGAAATTTTAGTAATCAAATGTTGTAGAACCAAATGCTTCTTGTCTAACTGTACATGCAGGGCATTTTTCACAAGGAAATTCTGATGATTCATAACAACTTCTTGTATATGATAAATCAAATCCAAGTTTTTTACAATAATCAATTAATCCAGGTTTTGTATTACATGGAAAGTCTCCTTCAAAAAAAGGAGAAAAAATTCTAACTTTGTAAGGTATAGCAATTTCTGTTTCTTGTTCCTTTATCTTAAAAAATTTAGGTTGGCCATCACCCATATCATAATCAAAAGTTGCAAGAACAATAGTAGAGATATTTTTTCCTGCAGCAAATCGGATTGCATTATTTATCATATCAGAATTTCGCAAATAGGTTCGTGATTCAAAATTATGTTTTTTAAATTCTGGAGCTGGGATATCTGTTGTTACTATGAAGGGTTCATGGAATCTAGATTTGTAATCCTTAAAGAAAATTTTTGTGTAATGTTCAACAGATTTTGATTCAAATTCAGTATTTCTTTGTCCGTGTTTAAGAAATAAAGGGAAAACTTCACCCTCATAATTATTTAAAATAATTTTGATTAATCCTGTACTATCTAATCCACCGGACCATAAAACAACAATTTTCTCATTTAGTAATGAAAGATCCGACATAATCTAAATGAAGAGTTTTTGTTTAATCAATATTTTCAATAAGGTGTTAGCATGATTTTAGATTTTCAATATTACAATAACCTACTCTTTAATTCTGATCAATTCTTAATCAGAGGTTATGAAAAAAACTTATCAATGTCCTATTTGTCCTGAAACTTTTTCGTATATATCAAAAAAGCAATTAGAATGGAATATCAAAGCTCATGAAATGGGTAATCGACATAATCTTTACCTACGAATGAAACTCAGAGAATCAAATCCTGAAGAAAAATAGATAAAATTTTGTCTTACAATTATTATTGAATATAAGTAATGAAGACAATAATATTTTAATCCAAAATTTGATTGTTTGAGTTATGGATTTTCAGATAAATCCCATTCGCGAGATGCCCATAGAAGATGCTAAATTACTTGGGCATGAAAAAATAGTAGCAAATCTCAAAACATTCCTAGAAAATGAAAACATGATCACTCCATTATCCATCGCCATTCATGGAGAATGGGGAAGTGGTAAAACAAGCATAATGAAAACATTGGAGAAAAATCTTGACAATTCAAAATTTGAAGTTTTATTTTTTGAAGCATGGAAATATGAATATTCAAATCCATCATTAGGATTAATCACAGAGATTGCGGAAAAATATGCCACGGGCAATCTTACAAAAGACATAATTCGTGCTGGAGCATACATTCTTGCACAGAAGTATTTAGGAGTCAATCCTGAAGAAGTCTTAAAAAATATTCGAGCTTCAAAGGCACATTCTGAAACCCTATCTGAAAAACTAAGAAAAGTGGTAGAAGATAAAATTGGTAATAAAAAATTAATCATAATAATTGATGATTTGGATAGATGTGACGTAGAAAATAGTTTACAATTACTTGCAATAACGAAATTATTTTTTGATTTGGAAAATTGTGTATGTATTGCAGCAGTTGATTTTAAACGATTAAGACAAGCATGGAGACAAAAATATCAAATTGATAAAACATCCGATGATGATGGCAGTCAATATTTAGATAAAATCTTCCAAATTCAAATAGGAATTCCTAAACCACCAGTTGAACAAGTTAAGGAGTATGTGGAAACATTGATTGAACAAATTCCCAATAGTGTCTCAGAATTATTGGCCAACATATTACCCAAAAATCCGCGTTCAATAAAACGAATATTAAATTTAATTTCCTATCGACAGAATATTTTACAAAGTGACAACAAAGAAATCTCTGCAATTTTCTGGACATTGTTAGAAGAAATTATTTCCAACTCCAAAATAATTTATCTTCATGACTTATTGAAGAAAAATGGTGCATCTATAGGACATTTCATTTTACAAGGAAATGATTGGGCTACTGTTAAAAAATATGTACAGAATCATTTAGGAAATGATTTTTACACAAAACATGCAACCCGATTATCTATGTTTTTTGCCTTGAGTTACAATATTTGTGTCGAAAACAATATTACCAAAAATGAGATTGATGATGATTTTGTTATTCTTTATTCTGCAACTAATGAAGCTCTACGTTAATCAGGTCCTAATTCTCCAATTTTTCAGACACAGTATGATTTGTACATTATAATCAACTCAAAGATTTAATGTGAGTGTTATTCTTTTTGAAAACTTCTTTCAATCTAAGTTCAAGATCTGCCTCTTTATTGATCTCTTCAATAATCTCTTTCAGTCTCTGCTCAATCTCCTCTTGCGTTGAAAATTTGTTCAACATGTATTGTTACACACATACCGTAATATAAGATTTATCTTGGTAATCTTATTAATCTTGGCTACATATAATTCTGAATGGTCTTACTGGTCTTATATATGGGACAGATAATAGGCGCAAGCAAGATCACTGCACGATACCAGGTGACGGTTCCCGAAAAAGTAAGAGAATCCATGGGCCTTGAGGAGGGACAAACACTGGTATTTGTTGAAGAAGATGGCAAAGTGATTTTGAAATCCGAAATTTGAATTTCCATTGTTGTTTCTTAGAAAATATACAAACCAATCATTTCTTGAGTTTTGTCTGCATTACTGATTTTGGAACCATTTTCTTTACGGTTGAAATAATTTGCTCATATTCTTTATTTTCAATACCTAACATGGAATCATCAATACCAAAGACAATTTGATTTTTCTTTAATTCCATTAATCCTATGCCAAAAATTATTATGGATATTCTCAAAATATCACAAACTTTGTCCAATGTTTCACGTACTTTTTGATGCTCTTGTTGTGCTATATTGTTACCATGACCTATAGTGTTTCTATAGCCATATGCATCTTCAATGATTTTTCTTATTTGTCTTCCATCTAAACCAAAATTACTTAGTAGTTTTGCAATTCTGTTGGAAATTCTATATTTGATTTCTCCTAATTCATGTTTTGCAGAAAATAATGCTTCTAATCCTATTACTGCTGTCATCAGGTTTCTTCCATCTTCTACCATATCTAATGTAGAATTTTTATAACGCTCTAAGGCAATATTGAATCCAAACATGTCTTTTTCTTTGTTAGATTTTTGTTCAAGAATGGGGAAAAACACTTCTGCAAATTCATGAAAATTTGGAATTTCTTTGTCTGTCATTTCATATTTGTATTGAATACGATCTTTTTGTATTGGTGACGAAGTTCCAGAACTCATAGGCCAGATTAGGCTTGAGGATTTACTTCTTAATTGTTGATGGGTTACAGAAGAAAGCCTAAATAATCTAAAAACATCTAAAATGTTTACCATTTTAGAATGTCCCAGATTTTGATCTCCCTTAATTTTAAAAGTCAAAATTCCATCTGGAAAATTAAACATTGGATGACGATTGTCTATATCAATATCTTGAGGCTGTAGTTTTCTAAATGAAAAATGCTGTAAAATTGTATCAGTACATGAAACAAACACGCCTAAAATTTTTGCAGTAAATTCAATAGTGACTGGAATTTCATTTAATTCCATCATTAAATTTGAGACATAATGTGTGGTTGATTTTGGTTTCCCATTAGAATATAATTTTTCAAATTCATCTTCTGCAACTCTTTTGAAAAATGTTTCTAACCACATTTCCATTTGACCAATTGGATTTTCAAATTTGTTTGTGATTGAAGTTGCTTTTACGAGACTATTTGCTAGACTTCCTAGTGTTCCATCTGTGATTAATTTTTCATCTATAATTTTTGCAATAATCTGACTCCAATCTGGTTTTGTTTCAATTTCTGTTTTAGATGTTGCACTATGGCTGTTTAATCCTGTTTTTAGTTCTGTTACAACATTTTTGTATGATTTAACAATAGGAATAAGATCCTCTTTTTCTTTAATCTGCTCAAACGACTTACTACATTCCATTTTTAACAAATTCACTGCACGAGTTAAATCATCAATTTCCATAAATGACATATTATTTTCTTATATTTTCATATTTTGTTAAATTTATCTTAGAAGTACGTTTAGGTATAATTTGAGAAGATTGTTTTTTTGATCGGAGGGCATTACACCTCTAGTTGCAAGCCGCGAACGAGTTTATTCTTGCATTCAAGTTCTAGTGGTTGCTGACAATCTTTACAATAGTCTTTTACGTCCAACTCAATTCCACATTTTCTGCATGAATCTAATCTCATTGAAAAATGCCTCTAATGCAGCGAGAACATGTGGAAAAAAAGCCCACTGTTTCATACTGGTCTAGGGTAAGAAGTTCTCGCATACAGAATTATTGGATTGAGTCACAATATACCTTAGTCAGCTAATTAGCTGACTGGGGTACATTCGAATTTACCATATCCTATCTGTTTCTACATCTAACTACTTTCATGAAAACACAACATATCTCAAACTGGGATAAAATGGTTCATGCACCATTTAGAAAGGTTGTAAAATTCGACCTCATCTGCATGGCAATTGGTGCCATGATGGGAATTGGTGCAGGAGCTTATCTTGCTACTAGTGGAATCTTAGGCTAGTAGCAGTCTTTCTTTTTTCATTTTCTACTCAAATAGATTTTTGATGTTTATACAATGCATAGATTACCATCATAGATGATGCAAGCCATAATCCAGTTGCTGGATCTGCAAAGTCATAAAATGAAATGGTGTCAGTGTATCGATACAAAATATCACCTGTTGTTCCAAACAAAATGCCTATCAAAAGCAAAAACCAGGGTACAAACAAAGCTGTCTGTCTGAACACAGTAAATGCAACTATGATAAAGCCAAGAGAGGCAGCAGATTGTGCAATAACTAACAAGTTAAAGAGATATTCATCTGTATTTTCTGAGTAAGCCTCAAGCAACACCATACCATATCCTGATACAATCACAATAGGAATTACTACAAGCAGGATCTTCTGATATGTTTCTAATTTTTCAGCAAAGTATCGTATATTGATTATGATGTGTGTGATTAGTAATGGTGTTGAGAACATAAACATCATTTCTGCCCAGATTCTATGCTCATAATTGCCAGATGGATCCATGTAAAAGTAAAACAAGGCCTCTCCAATGAAAAATAGCATGTAAGAAATTCCCAAAATAAAATAAGATTTTCCAAAAATTTTTGAACCTCCATATATCCTTGAAACTGCAAAAGACGATATCGATACTGCTAGTGGCAATATCACTATAGCAGTACTTGCAACAATTGCAGATTCAAAAAATTCTATTGGTATTTTTGGACTAAGTTGAATTGCAATTGCAATACCTAGAATTACAAGAATGATTTTGTATGACTCTCTTACTTGTGAATAAATTGTAGGAACACTAATTACCATTAGAATCTCCTTTACACCTGTATGGAGCTAAATGCATAGCTGTCTTTTAGAAACTTTGTTTGAACATTTGCATTAATTGAAATGTTATCGTCGGCAATCTCAAAGACTGTTTTGTTAAATGTGGTAGCATATTCGTTTACTTTTCTTCCATCAGCAGCATGGGTAAAGCCAACCATGGTAAGTAATCCATCTGAAATTAACTCCTTTATTCTGTTATAGGTTGATGCCTTTGGTAGTTTTGATTTTGCAATAGCTTCAGGAATTGATTTTGATTCATGGAGCAATAAATCTAAAATGATTTTTTTTGCAGGATCACCATATGCCTCAAAGATAGTTTTTGCGACTCCAGGATCTTTTATTGTAATTATTGATTCATTTTTTGTGTTTTGCTCAACTGAGAGAACTTTTTTAAAAATTTTAGATTCAATGTTAGATGTGTGTTTTCCAAAAAATTTACGCAATACCAAATCAAGTTTTGAAAAATCACCTACTGCCTCTAAAACAGAAATACCATACACGTCATGCACTTCTTTTTCGATTTTTCTAAATGTGGCTTTGCCTAAATCTTCTTCAAACGTAGATTGCACTCCTTTTGCTACAATCCTATCCAAAGAATTCATCAAATATTGTATTCCAGCCATAAAATATAAAATCTCCTTTATTAGAAATAGTCTATTATTTCTATATTTTAAGAAATAATAAATAATACTATTCCATTATCATATCATGAACAAAAAATCAGCTGGGATTGCAGGAATAGTCGCCATATTTGCCATAGGAATGATTGCAGCATCAGTTTCATTTTCAGAAGTTTCTGGCGAGACTGGACAAAAAAAATCAGCGCCAAGATATTCTGAGACCTGTGCACATGGACACAATGGATTTGACTGTAAACCACCTCAGTACAAAGTAGACATTTCTGAATTGCAAGACAAGACTGCAGAGTTGGAGAAACGCGTGTTTGCATTAGAGACACGAGGTTGATCCATCAATCATTTTTTTCACAGTTTTGCAAATAATCCAAATCTTAAAAACCAAAGCTCGCTTTACACGATTCGGTTTGCACACCAAATCCTGTTTAGCAAGTGTTGGTATTAGTCTCGACCAAATATCCAGTCGTGAAGATGTCGAGATTCATTGATTCCTTCAACATCTGTAAAAATTTCTTGTATTTGTTGTTTAGAATATTCATGATTTTCATCAATATAGACAACAAACCTATGTTCTGAATCAAGTACTTCCCTAGCCTGCTGTAACCAATTAGGATTAAGGGATTCAAAGTAATCTTCAAGAGTTGTTACTCGATAGAGGGTAAGTTCTTTGAGATCTTCCTCTCTTAATTGCGATTCTAGTTGGTCATCAGACAAATCAAGATGAGGCTCTAGTTCAATCATCCATCTTTCAGAGTTTTCATTCATATGAGTTACATTAAGTGCTATAAGAAGAACAAAGATTCCAAAAAGTACGGCTGGAATTGAGACTCCAATGATTATTTTGTATCTAGTTTTCATTGGTTTAGACTCTATAGGTTGTTTTAGAAAATATTTTTTCACATTTGAGGTCATCAGATAAGCAACCACTATACCCATCAGAACAGTATCAAGAATGCTTTCAAATGCACTAACCAATTCTACTGAAAATAAAATCCAAGTCACAACAGTTGTGGCAGATAAGACAATGATTGTCGGAAGTCTAATCCACGGTTTTGCATCCCAAAATCCCCACGCCATAATAAAATAAAAAAATCCAAATCCTAAATGATATGCAATTAAAGTATTCTCCAAAAGAGAATCTACAAAAAGATCAGGAATGTTTTGACCGCCAAATATCCCAAAAGAATTTTGGTAAAAAGAGTAAATTCCCTCAATAACAAACCAGATTGAAAGGATTTTAATTCCCATAGGCCTGTCAGGATTTTTCAAAGAGCTCATGTGATACACTACAAAATTATGATATTCATAAGTGATTCGCATCTATTGTTTTAGAAAAAACAAAAAGAAGATTTGGTAAAAATTCTAAATATTATCAAAAATCTAGTTTTCATATTGCCCATCCACGTTCTTTTAATTTCCAGGCAGTATCAAAATCAACACACACCAGTGTTGAGTAATCATGTTTTATCAAACGTCTAAAATTTTCATTTTTACATACTCCATCATCATCAATTGCCTTGCTAAACTTGTCGACAACAGTCAAACCACCCATATTGGAGCCCATAATTGCAGGAGAGTTTTTCAGTTTTTTATAATATTGATGAGTGTATAATCCAGAGTCATTGAAGTAAAGAGATGATTTTACATAGAATGGTTTTTCAGGATTTATCTTAAATTCAAAAAACTTTGCAATCTCGCTGTGTTGGTAAAAATCATTATTTAATTTTCGATTATTTTCTGCAAACTCTTGATGATCAGCATCAGTAACATTTTCTCCTCTAGGAGGATGAATCATCTTATCTCCTTTTTGATAGGCATATCCTACAACTGCATTAAAGGTAGAGTTTGCGGCAAAGTTATCATCGCTAAAATCTACCTTTTGTACTATAGAGTATTGTTGTCCTTTTTCTAGTATTGAAAGCGGAATCATTGTATTTTTTGTGTAAATTACAGCTCTATCATTTTGAGAAAAATCAACCCATGGGATTTTTTCATAATCTACCTGACGAGAAATAACATCTCTTGGACCGATTGATAAGATAAGTGAATCAGTCCATCCACTCTTGAACTTGTTCATATTAGAATTGGTTCCTTCAAATGAAACACTGAGGAAAATTTTGTCATAGTCAATTTCAGGATCAAGAGTCATTGTGACAGGAATTCTTCCAATAGAATTTTTATCCACAGGTATTGATTCAAAATCAAGATGTACAGCAGATGCTGCATTTTCAGGAGATACTTCAATTATTGGAACTACGTCATCAAGACCCCAAGGACCTACAGTATACTGTAGTTTAATATCAAAAGTAGATGGAAAATGACGAGATATTTCTGTAGGCATATTCTCAAAACTTGATGTTCCATGAAAATATTCAGCTGCAAAAGCATTAGGGATTGAAACCATCAATATTGTAAATGCAAAAATCACCAAAAGTCTAGTTTTCATTTTCTATTTTTCCAATCTCAGGGGTAATTGGGACATGATAGTTTGATAGAACTGAAATAATTGATTCTCTTATGGCATCAGGATTCTTTCCTGAGACGCTGTATTCGTGTCCGTCATGTGCAAAACGGAAATGGAATTTGTTGACGCTATCATTGATATTTGGATATTTTGACTTTGTGTCATGTATCGCAACAGTGACATCGTTGATTTTCTCTAATGTCTCGTAATCATGATGGCCTCGAAGGTCACTGCAGTTGCATGCATGAATGGTCATCTCTACAATATTTGAGACAAGACCAAAATTAGAATACAGTACCTTGACTCCACCTGATAATGGAACAATATCAGCAAGCATCATTCCTGCAAAGGTTTTTCGGATTGGCGGGTATGTAGGAAAATGTTCTGCAAACGAATCAATAATAAATTGAGAGCCTTCGGTAATTTCTTTTTGAGAGATCTCCCTTCCATGACCTATCACGCCATTTTCAGTTTTTGTAAATGATGGCGGTTCAATGAACAAGAATCCATTTTCATCAGATGACAAATCTAAATGAGGAAGTGCAATTGGGTGAATGCTTGGAATCGAGCCAAAACTAAAGATCATCACTCCATCATGTACTCTATAAAATCCACCTTTGCATGGATTTTCTATTCTTTGTCTATCGTTTCCTGGCCAATATTTTATCATACACGGATCGTCAACTGATTGCGAACTATACACTCTGTATGCAGAAACATCATTGACTCCACCACCTAACCATTCAGGTAATCGAATAATCATGAATTGTTGAAATGGATCACGATTTTCAGTGTCTTCGGGATTGGGATAGTAAAATAATTCTGCACTATCAGGTTTCATTGTGGCAATGCTATCCAAATTTACTGTTTCGATATCAGGACATGTCCAGCCACCACCAGGATACAATTTGCATCCTGCAGATAGTTTGGCATCTCTTTTAGCGTTTGGAATTTTTAGACTATCAGTTTTATCTGATTCATTCCATAACACGTCACATGTAGTACGGTCAGAAAATATCCAATGTGTACAAAATAAAACATATTCTTGATCGTCTTTTTGTATTGAAAAGCTTGACAGTAGAATTACTCCTACAAAGATAAAAATTCCAAATATTATCAAAAGCCTAGTTTTCATTTTGACCACATCTTTTGCATTTGTAATATCCTAAATCAGAAGTATGTTCACCAGGTTCTTCAATTCTCTCTTCTAAAATGAATTCAAATTCTTCAGAGCCACACACTTTACATTTTCTTGGATTGTATTCTAAATCTTCAAATTCTTTTTTCATTTTCAAATATTCTTCTTTGGAAATTTTTTCTTCAATGTATTTTTTCTCTAAAATTCTTAATGCTTCATCATTTTGTTCTTTTTCAAATTCATTTATAGGATCTACACGCCTGTAATTCAAAAGAGAATCTTTACTACGAGACTCATGTTTTTTTGCATACCAGATAATGATTCCACCTAATCCAATACCCAAAACCAGTCCAAATGGAAATGGCATGACTGTTTGAATCAAAAAGAAAACAACAATTGCTATAATTATTCCAGTAATTATGGAATTCATTTATGCAAGCTAAAATTTGAAACTTCTTAAAGACTTCTAATCTTTAGCCTGAATCTAGATAGGCTTGAACCAGTTTTGGAGAAAACTTTATGAAATAATTTTGAAATTTTTTGGTATGAATATAGCAGTGATTTTAGGTTCTTTAAGAAGCGACAGAAATGGTAAAAAAGTGGGTCAATACATCACAAAAAAGATTGAAGATAGAGGACACAAAGTATCATTAATTGATCCAATGGAATTGGATTTGCCAATTTTAGATAGAATGTATAAAGAAATGAAAAATCCTGAACCTAAATTTCAAAAATTACATGATATGATAATTTCTGCTGAGGGATATGTCCCCATTACGCCAGAATACAATCATACAACATCAGCAGCCTTGAAAAACACTCTTGATTATTGTCTTGAAGAATATTTTTTCAAACCTTCTGCCATTGTCTCCTATTCAGTAGGTTCCTTTGGTGGAGTAAATGCAGCACAACATTTACGACAAATTTTTGCAGAACTAGGTTCCCCTTCAATTCCATCTTCTCTTCAAATTTCTAAAGTACACGAAGCATTTGATGAATCAGGAAATCTCTTACATCAAGAATATGAGAGAAGAATAGAACGTTTTCTAGATGAGTTTGAGTGGTATCTTACAGCATTTAAGAATCAGCGAGAACAAGGAACTCCTTACTGAATCCATAGAGGTTTGAAGCGTTTACGGATAATATTTAGTTCATCTAATTTGGATTAGATTATTGGTTCGTATCCTCTGAGATTCACATTTTGTTTATGGAGAATATGGCATGTATTTCATTGAAGTTCCAAAAGTTTCTTCCCAGATAGTTGCTTGTTCATCAGTAATTGGATAATGATCATTGTGCGTATATTGAGATTCTTTTGCAAATGAGCCACATCCGCCTGGTATCCATGGAACTGGAGTTGCAAAAGGATCTAGTTGGAATGCTATATTATGATAATCTGAATGCCAAGGACCAGGTTTTAGATAACTTTCAGAACACCCATCATCTGGTGGAGATAACATAAATTGATAGGCTGGAAATACCAAATTTCCTATCTTAATAGCACTAATTTCCCACTTGTAGTTTCCATCTGAATTAGATTCTGTAGTTGATTGTGGACTATGAGTTGCCTTGAACTTTGCAATCAAGTCATCTAGTGCAAGAAGAGCATCGTTCATGGTATCAAATTCATGTCGTTCATTGCCAACAATCAGAGTCACTATTCCAGAATTGTAATTCACATATGGTCCATTAACATAAACATCGCCTGATTCTGTAAATCCGTCATCTTCAGGTTCAGTTGAAGTTTCAGGTTCTGTTTCATCATAAGTTGTTGAATAATTTTCTGATTCATGTTCATCTCCACAAACAACACACAAACCATGTTCTCCAACCTCTAAACAAGTTTGGCAGGAATCAGCACTTGTTCCAATTTCAACTTCAGATTCAACAAATTCTTCTCCACAATTTACGCATAATCCATGAGGAGCTATTTCTCCTGAACATGAAGGACATTCAAGAATACTAGGACTACTAGGATCAGTACTAATCATTTTGTGGCCTTCAATGACATCAGGGTTTAAAATTTGGTCAAGCGTTCCTTTGGGATATTTTTGTAAAATAGTCATGATGTTTCCATTTGGCAATGTAATTCCCATAAAAAAGCCAGAAGAGCCATAAACCCAGGAAGAATCATCGTCATTTGAGGGAACTAGTGGGTCAACCAAGTTATCAGATGGATTTGCGTCTTCATTTACAATTACAAAGAAACCCCCATCAAAGGATGTAGAAGACTCTGTAAAATCAGAATTTACTGGAGGAAGTTCAGGCTCACCACGTTCAAAATATTCTATAAAAATTTCTGCACCATCTTCATTTGATAGTGTATCAATAAAAAACAAAATCATTTGTCCTTCGGGGGTAGCCATTGAATGGATGGTATTTTTAGTTGGAACTGTATTTGATGATGACTTTTTTTTAGAAAATGAATCAATTTTAAAATCAGAGTATTCTATTCCGTTAATTTTCTCAGACACAAAATTTTGGTCAGTTCTAGATAATTTTTGAAATTCTGGAGATTCAGAAATGATAGATAGTAAAACATCTTGAAGGTCTTCATTTGCCTGTTTTTGAGCTTTTTGAGCGTCTTTATGTGCAGATTTTAGTTCAGATTTAGTTTCAAATGTTTTATCCATTGAATCAATTTCTGATTGTTGCCTCTCTACTGATTTTTCCAAGTCTAAAACATTGAAACCAGATTTTATTGCAATTTTCTTTGCATTTTCTGAAAATATTGTTGTTGATTTTAGAATTTCAGTGGAACGGTGAGAATCTTCTTTTGCTTTTTTCTCAAGATTTCCAAGTTCAATCATTTCATTCATTGAATTTTGATCTTTGTTTTCTGAATAAGCATCTAGAGATTGTTCATAGGATTTTTTTATGCTTTCGTATTCCCCACTTTTAATTTTTTGAAGATATGTCATGGCAAGTTCATTAGATTTTGCTGATGGCATTAATTCAAGAGGAGCCCATGCATGTTCAATTCCAAACCATGTTGGAATGCATTTTCCTTCAGTAGTACCATCTCGTTTTGCGCACACTTCTCCTTTGTCAGCATCACAGACATTATCATCTGCACATTCTGTTGCACCCCAGCGACTATCAATACCAAATTCTTTTGAAGTTTTATCTACCAAACCAGATGCTCCAAATGCGTTTTCAAATTTTTCTTGTCTTTCAGAGACTTCTTTTTGGATTTTTTCTGAATTGATGATTCCTTTAGTCATTAAATGACCAATAGCATTAACAATTTCATCATCTGAAATGATTCCTTCACCCCAGAATCCAAACACATCTTTTTGATAACTAGGAATGGATGGTTCTCCTTTTGGTACATTTGAGACATCTTCAAGGTCTGAGGATTGCACAAACCTATCAAGAGGAATGATATCTTGAACCATTAAAGATTCAAGAGCATTAATCATATCAGCATCAGTGATTAGACCATCTTTCCACCACTTTGCGTTAGTTTTGAACCAGTCAGGCATCACATTTTGCGAAATTCCTGGATCATGTTCATTGTAATCTGTCCATTGAGCATGAGACATGGTAAAAGTCTGTGAAATTAAGATAATTACAAAAAAAACTACAAAAAGCGTTTTCACAAATTTGTGTTTGAAAAACTATACTTAAAGATGTTCAATGATTCTCATCTAATTTAGATTAGATGTATTATGGAATTGAAAATTTGATAATAGAATCTTCTATTGTGACATATTCATTAGTTTCATAGTCTAGATATGTCAAAGAATAGACATAGTCACCGTATCCTTCAGCCCAATATGTTACATCTACGTTGCCATTTTCGTCTGCATGATAACTATTTCGAGTCCAAACATTATGATGATCTCCCATAATTTCGTCCCAATTGAAATCAACTACAACTTGCACCCAACCATCAAAATTTGCAAATTCCCTATCATCAGAGAGTTTCCAATGTAAAGTAACATCATGAGAGGTAGAATATGCTTGATTCACTGTAACTTGATGACTTTTTTCAATTACACTAAAGGATGTGCTATCAGGAATTGATCCAACAATTTCATCATTGAGTGCTAGTGTGAAAAATTTAGAGGAATCCTCAGAAATGCTTGTCACTTGTGCAGTGAATTTGTCTCCAGGTTTGTAATGGTAGGCATATGCAGCAGCACTAATTTTACCATCAACAAATGAATCCCAATGGTATTCTTTTTTTCCATCAGGGAGAGTAATTGTCACTAATGCTGAATAGTTTGAAGAATAGTCCCCTTCTAAAACTTCAAGGGAGTGAGATACAGTTTCAACATCCCAATCAAATGTAATCCACGAGAGGTCCTTCATGCCAGGAACTTCTTCATAGTATGACGATTTTGGATTTGTTGGTTTTAATTCGGGATTTGGAACCACGATTGAGAGTCCATTTGTTGTTGCAACATCAATGATTTCTGAAATATTCCATACCGTTTCATCGTATTCTATTTGTTTCAACATGAAAGTGTATGAATCCCCTATTATTGGATAATTTACATCATTAATTGCAATGCCATTATTATCAGTCGTTATTATTTTTTCAAAGGGTGTTTCATTATTCTTTTGTACAGTTATTGTGATTTTTGCTCCAGAGAATCCCTGCCTAGTTTCAGCATCATATACTTCCCATTTGGTTTGAATTTTGTCGTTGGGTTTTGAGTAATCTCCAGATAAAATGAAAGTAGGTTGTGTTACACCTGTAGGTCTATCATCTTCTGAAAGAAAATCTTTGAATACATAATTTTCAGAATTTTCTATTGAAGGTTGTACTTCAGGTGGTTTTTCATCAGGTGGTTGTTCATCCACAATTCCTGAACAAGAAGGAATGTAAATTTCAATAGGTTCAGGATCATCCGAATAATAGTAACGAGAATCTAAAGATTTAGAAAATTTTCCAACATTTGTGTTGTCATAGAAAATGTATGTTTGACCATCAATGTCTTTCAAAGTGTAAGGAGGGTTCCAAATTTTTCCTTTTTCATCCATTATCGCTTCATAAAAAAAACTAAGTGATTTTATTTCAAATGTCCATAAACCAGATTTTGTAATTTTTTCTATTCCTGTCCTAAAAGAATAATCCCCTTCTTTGGAGAATGTACTTCCAGAATATTTTTCACCATTAGGAGAAATAACATAGTAAAACAAAAAGATGGCCTCATCTTTTATTGGTTGGTTATTCTCATCAGCTAGCGACCAAAAAAAATCAACCTTTACCTCATCGTTTAACTCAAGGCATTTTTTGTTTGCCATTGCATTTTTTTGTACAACAAAGACTTCACATTCATATCCAGGTAATGTACATGATTCTAGTTCTTTGAAATCAGAAGATTGTAAGTGTCCCTTAACAAAATCATTTGATTCAGTTTTTTCTTCAAATGAAATAATTTCAGTGTTCATCAGAAATTCAATACCCATAACAAAATCTCGTTCTGAAATCTGTTCATTAACATACCATTTGGCATTATTTCGAATCCAGTCTGGAATGTCAATATCATCATCAACTTGAATTTGAGTTCCAGTAGGATCCATCTCTACAGGAGTATCAACAACAATAAGATTCTCTTTGACTAGAAATCCTAAACCTGTCGCAAATTCTTTGTCACTGATAATGTCATCAGACCACCATTCAATCACTTGCTTGAGGTGAGCTGGCAAGAGACGTTGAGTTGGTTCAAAAACAGGATATTTTTTTTCTGAATTAATTTTCTCAAAATCCTCCAACTTATTTTCTAAGTCATTCCATTTCTTTTCAAACTCTGCCTCTTTTTCCAACAAATCTGACTCTGATTTTTCTAACTTGGCCTTGTCATCATGAAGATCTTTTAGTTGTTCTTCTACATCCTCAATCTTGTCAGGAGAAACATTACTGTGTTTTAGATTGTCTAATACTTTGTTTAGTTCTGTGATTCTATCTAGAATTTCCTGATGTTTCTTCTCATATGACTGCCTTTCTTTCTCAATTCTTTCTCCTTTTTTCTCTAGTTCCTTTTTTTGCTCTAGGAGCATTTGGTGTTTTTTTGACACTCCAGGATCATGCTCATTATAGTCAGTCCATTGACCATAAGACATTGTAAAACTCTGAGAAAGCAAAATTATTCCAAAAAATATCACAAGAAGTTTTTTCACAAATTTGTGATTGAGGAACTTTACTTAAAGCTGATCTATAATTATCATCTAATTTTGATTAGATAACTAATCTAAAATGGAGTTCCTGTACCAGTACTCAAATCTACAATTATTTCGTTAAATCGTGGGTCACTACTCAAATCAGAACGTACTGTAACAGTTACATCACCTGAAACTCCAAGAGGCACATTACCTGAAATCGTTGTTCCATCTGCACTTACAGAAATATTGTCAGCTGTGATTACATCAAAAAATACACTGTCTCCTGATTGGATTCGTCCACATGAATCTGTTATAGTAAATACATCTCCATGATTTAGTTCAGTAGGATCAATTGTTGGATCAGATTCGCATATTGGTGGTTCTGGACACGAAATAGCATTTCCTGAAACATTGTTGCTTGAATCATATCCAACACAATCTCCAGTCGTGCCTGAAATCTTTAGATTTCCATCAATATTGTTTCCAGTAATAGCAACATCTTGATTTTTCTTCAAGTCAACGTTTCCATTAATTTGGCTATCAGTAATTATTACAGAGTTACTCTTTTTTACACTAACATTTCCATTGACAGAAGAATTCTCAAGGATTAGATTTCCACCTTTTTTGACATCAATATTACCATTGACATCACCGCCATTTTTCACAACAAGTGTTCCACCTTTTACTTTGATGTTACCATTGATGAAAGCGCCATCAACTATTACAGTCTCATCAAATTTGATTGTAAGATTGTCATTGTAGTCATCTGTGATAACTATCGTACTAGGATCAAATTGTAGAATTGTTTCAATTGGAGCAAAGGAAATTACTTGTTGACCGTTAGTTAGATGTTGTAATCCATAAACTACATTCCAATCAGAAGGATTTCCAGATGTATCAAATCCTTCAACCACAGCATCTATTGAGAAAGATTCATTTGGAATGTCAAAGAAAACGGAATTTATTGTAATTGTATTAATGTATGATGCAATTACAGGAGGATTTTCATTATTTCCATCAGATACTTCAACAGCCATGATATCTTGTGAGGCAGTTACAGGATTTTGAATACCAAGAATTACTGCCCAATTATCAGTTAGTGGTTCGAATCCCTCAAAAGTTACATCAACTGTTAGTTTGCCATTTTCTATGATATATTGTGAATCAGTCATGGTTGCTCCAGGTGGGATAAATTGTGCAAAAGCAGGAGTTGCAAATGTTCCTAAAATCAAAATACTTGCTAAAATTGGAACTGCTAGTTTTGACACAATAAAAAATGAAAATATGATCGTCTTAAAGATATCCTTGTAATATTACAGATGTTACATATCTAATGTAGATTAGAAAAAGAAACATCCAAAGCACTGAAAAAAAATTCTAAAACATGAGCGAAGATCTTACCAAACTTCCATTTTATCTACCTAAACCAGAAGACGATAGAAGAGCAAATCATCTTTTGGGACGGCAAATGCCAAAGATAGTACTCCCTTCAACAAAAACGAGTTTTTTAGATTTTTCAAAAATTGCAAAAAAATATGTGATTTTGTATTTTTTTCCGATGATGGGAATGCCAGGAAAGGAATTGCCATCAGGATGGAATGAAATTCCAGGTGCAAGAGGATGTACGCCTCAAAATATAACATTTAGTGAGAATAATGATTCTTTAAAAAAATTTAATGCAGTTTCAATTGGAGTGTCTTCTCAGTCAATATATGACTTGGAACAACTATCATCTATTAGGAAACTATCACAGGAGATAGTTTCTGATAACAAATTAGAATTTCAAAAAAATCTCAACATTCCAATCTTTGAAATTGAAGATAAAATTATGTACAAACGACTAACATTGATTGTCAAAGATTCAAAAATTATCAAAGTGTTTTATCCGGTTTTTCCACCTGACAAACATATTTTTGAAATCTTAGAGTGGTTAAAGAAAAATGATTGATTTGCACGCCAAATATTGGTTATCGAGTATTAGTCACACATGAATTACAGATATGCTCAATGTGACGATGATCTGTTCCACAACATCCACCTAAAACATTCAAATGATTCATTGCTGTTCTAAGTTCTCTATACTGTTCTGCTAACATTTCAGGATCACCATCATCTAGTTCTGTAGATTCATCAAGTTCGGCATGACTTTTTTCGGAAGCATTAGCTCTTACGCCCTTTATTCTGTTTATCCAAGAAGAGCTTCCATCAAGAGTTGTCACAAAATGATTGGGATGAGCACAATTTATCATAAAATATTCTACAGCATTGTTTGTTACTTTGTCTGTATATGCAATTGCATCTTTTAGGGATTGTCCAGTAACTAATCTTCCATCAGTCTCAACAGTAAAAGCAATTACTACTGGCATGTCAACATTTTTTGCAGCACGAATAATTCCTATAGCTTCTTCGACATAATTAATCGTCAATCCAGTAATCATATCAGCATTAGTTTTGCTAAATGTTTGAATTTGATTTTGGTGATATTTTTCAGATTCAATTTCATTCATTAAAAATTTGGGCTTATAACCATCACTTCGTGGACCAACACATCCACTAATTACTATCTTTGAATTGTTATTTTCATTCAAATCACGCATGTCACTCAACATAGAAATTGATTTTTTGTTTAAATCTGAAAGTTCTTGTTCATTATAGCCCAATTTTTGTGCCCAATCTATACTTGCTCTCCAAGTAGGACTATCCAAAATCAAACCAATGTTATTTCTTGATGCAAGGTCTACGTAACTTTGATAGTACTTTTGGATTGTTTCATAACCAGTGTTATCTTTTAGTAAATCAAATGCGGCAAAATATGGTAGTTCAATGCCATTGTGAAAAATCAGAGTCGTTTCCAAACCACCATCAGTAATGAAAACATCAGTAGACATTTGGGGTAGATTATTACGATATTTTGTCATATAGCAAATCATTAGATTCGAATTTATTTATATTTCAATTCTTACAAATTTGAAATCATGAATAAGAAAATTTTGATTATGATAATTATTGCAGGAGTAGGTCTTCCGATTCAGATAATTCTGGCATCATTGTATCCTGCATCAGAGTATAGTTTCACATTAGGTGTTGCTCTAGCCATATTAGGAATAATTTTGGCAATTGAGATTGCATTATACAACAAAGTAAGAAAAGAAATTCCAAAAAACTGAATCCTTAGAGGCTTGAACCAATTTAGGTTCAAAGTAAATGAAAAAATTCTAGAATTCTGACATAAAGATTTTCACACTGATAATGATCATTAACTACCCAGCAATGCATAAGCCATTGCCATTCATCAATCTTGATCCAGTATCCAACTCTGTAAATATTTAGAAGATGATTAATTCCAAGCCAGCCTAGAATTACTGTAATTACAAATAAAATCAGATTTCTAATTTTCATTTTTTCATCATCTATTTTCAGAAATGTAGATGATGTAGTTCATCCATTCGTAGAGTTCTTCTGTATCTGGATTTGCAGCAGAAAGTGCAAAGGAATTTACGCCTTCATACGAACTAGGGGGCTCATCAATTATCCAATCATCCTGAGGATCTATCCAAATTGAAAAGGAATTTTTTCCATTGTCACTTATTCCATCAATTTTGTATGGAATAGTATCTTGGTTTACAAAACGAAATGTTGTATTTGGGTTATCTGGATAGTAAACAACAAAGTTCTTGCGATGCTCAATTGTTTCAGGCAAAATTATTACTTCAAAGGTATCAAAGTGATCATCGCATTCTACAAAGACCCACAACATGGATTTGCCTTCAGTTGGTTTTTCAAATGTAAATTCTACTCCATTAGAGTCTTCCTCAGCAGAATAAACTAGATCAATATTTGTCACAACAATGTCTGTTGGGTTTTTGTATGCATACCATCCCCACTGAATCAACTCCTGTGATGCAGGGCAGTATTCATTGACTACATTATTTGAGCCTGAAACAGTAGCAGAGGTAATTGAATCAAAGCCTTGTGCATATCCACGATGAATTAACTCTCTCATAGCATATCCTGATGCGCAAAATGCAGTTCCATCAGATGTTTTGTAACTGCGATATAGATCATGATTGCATTTGACTTTTTCTGGTTCTATTCCATTTTGTTGTTGAGAAAAAGGAGATGGACGTATTATGTTACAATTCTCATCAACTTCTGCACCACGATAGTCCAAACAAAGATTTTCACCAGGAATTTCAATTACGGGTCCCCAGATTCCAGTTGAATTTGATTGAGGTGTTTGTTCTTTAACAACACAAATTCCATCTTGTAGTGTAGTTCCAAGCCCACAGTTCTCATAGATTGGTTTGTCTTGTTCAGGTTCTGGAATCAGAGAATCATGAACTCTAGACTCTGCAACAATATCCAAATCGTCATGAATGTGATATGGTTCTGGAAGTGTATAATCAGTATACTGTGCATATATTGCATCTTCAGGCATTGTGAAAAGTCTGTTTCCGCTTGAAGAACTGTTTTGTGAAAAAGAGACGGTTGTTTCAAATATTCCTGACTCTTCTTCTGTCTCTATTGCATCAACTAGGATTCCTGCCTTGTCTGAATCAGAGAAAACATGGATTGGTAGTTTGTCCAATGTTTCAGGATTGAGGTTCATGTCAGGATCAATTACTTGCAGTTTTGCAGTCTCATCTAACTGAGGTTTTGGTAAATCAAAGGAAATTTCTCCCACATTCCATGCAATCTTTGTAGTTGTCTTGATTTTGGTTCCATCATTAAGATTAACTAATATCTCCAATTTCTCATCACGAGCTGATTCCAAAAAGCCATTGTTGGGTCCACTTCCTGTTGTTCTAGGATTAGTGTCAGGTTTACCATCCCCATCAACATCATGTAAAAATCCAGTAAGAATTACCTCACCAGTGTATAGTCCATTTCCTGCTTTTGATAACTTGTATGACTTTAGTTCATTATTCCCAACTGAGATCTGTATTGTGTCTTGTTTGTGATCAAAACCATGAACCATTAATCGTATCTTTACCTTGTCAGTCCAAGAATAGTTGCCCTTGTCTAAAGACAAGGAACCATATGCATCAGAAATAGTTACAGGAATCAATACCATAACAAATAGAATAATTGTAATGATTCCTAATCTCATATCGAGTGTTTTTTAGGATATTTGATAAAGTGTTCTACTAAATGGGTGAATCCTATAAGGCTTGAATCGTTATTGGAAATAAAAATAAACACAGGATCAATAAATGATTTCAAATTTGGTACTGTTAGATTTTCTTTAGAATTTTTACGACCTCAGAATTTTCCTTTATCCATGTCTTAAGATATGCAAAAAAGAGATTCTCCAAGTCATCAACTAGTCCTTCGAGCCTAGGATCTGAGCGTAAATCCTTGAATTCTTCATCCAATGTTTCAATGATAGTGTTAAGACCTCGATTTGAAGTCTCTAATTTTTCAATTGCCTCACTTACCCCCATAGGGTGCAATTAATTCTCATCAGCACTTAACTGTAATTGCAACTTTTCAGTTTTGGGAAATTCAAGAAAATGGATGTAAGAAAAAAAGACAACAATTTAGATCTTGGATTAAATATGAGATGATGAGAATCATAAGATGATATGGCATTCAAAGTAAAATACCGATTTAAAGAGGACAAGAAATCATACAGTTGTGTTTTGACATATCAACAGTACAAAAACTTCAAGGAGTTGCCAATAGTTGTAGAATGTGAAGTAGTAAAAAAGAATCAAAAAAACTTTGAAGAATACAAAAAAGACATGGAAAGAGCACTAGAGTTGGCAGTTCATAACGACAAGAGTCACATTAGAAAACTATCAGAAAACGTATAGACTAGTTGCCATAGGTCAGCATTACTTTTTGTTTCAAAATGCTTGCAAGTTCTTCATAGAGTTGTTCTAGATCTTCCAAAGTAGGATCTTTGTCAATGATTTGTTCAACTTTTTTTTCAAATAATCGAAGTTGGTCATACTCTAAGAGATTCATTACTTAATGAAACACTGCCAAGTACTTTATCGTCTTTGTGTAATTTTATGTTACATGTTTTTTTGAAAACATAAATAATGATATGCTAGTATATTATTAACATAATACAATTTTTATAATACTCTAATATCATCATACTATGTCATGTGATTTTCAACCATGTCATGAGATTAGTGTGAGATCAAAGGCGAAGTGAAGGATGGAAAAGCCCTTTCAGTATACATTCTCAAAGACGATGGCAAAGCAGGACCAAAAATTCATTTCAAAGACGTCATTGCTCAAGCAAAAAAATTAGTTGATGATGATATTTGGGATAGAGAAGGGACATTTCCAGCACCAGATTCAAAGGAATGTCCTGAAGATTGTGAGTGTATTCATACAAAAGTTGAATGTAGTGAATGGAAAAAGTTCACCATCACCAAACGTTTCAAGTTTGGGGCTCAAAAGTACATTGCAGTAGCAAGTCTTGAGCGTCAAATTTGTCAAAATTATGGTGTATGTGCTTGTGCTGATGGTGATGATGAAGAGATTCACGAAGTTCAGCCAGAATAACCACAACCCAAATTTCATTTTTTTAGAAAATCAATCTAAAGACAGAACAGTTCCTTGTAAAATTACGTCAGACTAGTTCATCATAGTATAGAAAATGTTAAAGAACAAAAAAACAATCTAAGGGTATTATGGTATACAAAAAGCCAGTAGACACAACATTGCAGATGATTTTTGCTGTAATTCCTGTATTAGATATTGTTGCAAGTTATAGAGTTCAGAAATTAAGATTAGGGTTGCTATTTTTTTGGGCTGGAGGAGCAATAGTTCAGTTCATTCAATTTTTTGTATTTTTTGGAGAAGAGCATTATTTGTTCTTTGGTGAGTTTGAAGCACGATTACCTGAAAGCGTAATTTTGTTTACAATTCTATTTGTTTTTCTCAAAGCAGTGGTAATGGGAATATGGTCAGATAAATGGAATAAACAGTTTGATGTTAAAATCAGAATTAAAGAATAATTCAAAAAGAATCAAGCCCATACGGAATTGGTTCACAGACCAATAGTCGTTTTATGAGTATTGGTTTGAAAGAATGGTTTTTTGTGCGTAAATAAGGCGCGGCATCAAACTGATCTGACAAAACTCACCCCCGGCATTACAAATTTTTTTATTACCAAGCATCAAGACCTTTACTTTCTTTTTTCACTCCCCATTTGTGTTCAATTTGCAAATGAACCTCAAGTTTCCTAGGAGATTCTAAAACAACATTACAGATAAGACAACGATAACTCATGGAATGAAAACTAGAACGGTTTTGGATTAAAAATAGAGGTTATAATGAAAAAAAGATCTATTGGGATAAAACCCATTCATAGATGAATTTGACTTGTTCCATCATTACTGCATTGATTTGAACTATTTTCTCTTCTAGTTCTGATATTGTTTGTCGAAGCATTTGATTTTCTTCTTCAAGTTCTGAAATTCTTTGTTCTAGTTTGAAAACTTCATCGTTATCATAGGGTGTAGGATATGGTTCTGGATAATCGTGTTCAGGATATCCATAATCATCATATTCTCTATCATCATATTTTTCAAAGAATAATACAACTCGTTTTGCTTCTTCATAACTCAAATCAGTTTCAGAAACTATCAATTTAACAAGTTCATCAATCTGTCCTAATTCCCATAGATGCTTTATTTTGTCCATAGGAATTGCATCTGTTATTCTATCAGCTAGATGTTCTATTGATTCCCACTCAGGATCATATTTGTGTGGTTCATCATATTCTTTGTAGTCGTAATCATCATATTCGTATATATCATCATCGTATTCGTATCTATCATCATCGTATTCGTATCTATCATCATCGTATTTTTCATAGTATTTTCTTGCTTCTTCATCAATATGTCTTAGTTCTTTTTCAAAGAGTTCTTCAATTTCTTCAAATTGATGCATCATCTTTTCTTCAAGATCATGCCTTTTTTCTTCAAATTCAAAGAATAATTCATCAAACATCTTGTTGATTTCAAACTCACTAAGTTCAGGATTATTCTCTATTTTTTCATAGATTCCCATTTTTTGTTCTTCATAATCTTTTTCTAATTCTTCGAATTGTTCTTGAAACTCTCTGTCAATTTGATGTTTTTTCTCTTCAAATTCTTTTTCAATTTCTCGGTATTTGTCATCCCACTTGTCATCATATTCAGCAATTGCAGGAGTGATCATCCCTACAAACAAAATTGCAAATAGACCAAGTATTGGAAGTGTTTTTTGCATTATTTTTCAAAAAGGAATTTTCCATTTAAGGTCAAGCATGTAATGTATAGTAACAGTTATCAATCAAAAATCAAGTTTAAACCTAATCCAAATTCAAAGTAAATGAAAGTGCAGATTGTTCAAATCCTATTTTCTTATAAAATTGATGAGAATCTAGTCGTTGATTTCCAGATTCCAGTCTAATTCTATGACAATTCTCATCTTTTCCAAGTTTTATGCATGAATTGACTAGTTCTTTTCCTATTCCTTGATTACGGTGTTTTTCTAAAACTACCAGTTCTGGAATATACAACTCCAAAGAATCACGGTTAAGACGATGCAAAAACACTATACTCACAATTCCAACAATTTCAATTTCATTTAGTTGAGCAACAAGGAGTTTTTTGTCTGAATCCAAAATGTGTTTTTTTACTAGATTTCGAAATGTTTCAACATCAGAATCTTTTTCAGGTTTGGGACGTCCAAGTTCATACAACAATCCAAGAATAATAGGAATGTCCTTTTCAGTTGCATCTCTTATCACAACTTTTTCCATATCAAAATAAAACGTTCAAGACTTAAGAATGAGATCATATGTCTGAATTCTTTTTTGCGAATTAGCATTAGGTTTCTTTAAGGAGAAACGACATACAATGGGATAGAATTGAAGTCAAACGATAAAATTTTGATTATTGCAGGATTAGTTGCAGGAATGGTAGGATTAGCAGTAATGATTGGGTATATCGGTCAAGGAAATGTTAGACATGTCTCAATTTTTTGGACTGAAAAAGTAGAGCAGACAGTGATTTTTGAAGAAATTGATGGAGAAGCCCAGATTAGAGCAGTCAAAGGAGTTGGAGGAGAAGCAAATCCAACATTGATCTCTAGAACATCATTTGCATACATTCTAACTGTAATTAATAATGGAACAACTTTTCATAGACTCTACATTGATGGTTTTAATGTTCAAACTGATCTTTTAGAACCAGGACAACAAGACACAATCACGATTTATCCAGAGGAGGAAGGAGAATTCACTTATTATGATAAGAAACAGTATCTAAAACCACTAGGCAAAATCAAAATATTCACCGTAGTTCCTAGTGATGAATTTACTGGAATATGGAAAGATTTGATTTAATCATTTTTTTCCAATAACAAAATCTACTTTGTAGTTTAATGTTGCACGAGGATTAATTTTTAGATTCCATGGAAGAAAGGAAGGTCTTTTTGTTTTTGAGTTAATTTTAAAACCAAAATTTTGAAGATTTGTGCGTAAAGTAGATTCGTCAAGTGTATTTTTGACAGAATTCACACCTCTATCAAAATCATAAGGATCAGAAATTACAAAAAATCCTTTAGAGATTTGTTTGGAGATGTGTTTTAATAATTCTAGAGGTTCAATTAGTTCTAAAAGATTTAGAGCTAATACGAGATCAAATTGTAATTTTCCAAAAGGAGAAGAAATTGAATCTGCAACAAAATAATCAAGATTTTCTTTTGAAGATTTTTTTGCTTGCTTTAATGCACTAAAAGATCTATCTATACCAAAAACCATATCATGTTTATCTGCAAGAAAGGAAGTCATTATTCCAATCGAGCAACCATGTTCCAACACAAATTTTGAGGATGGAATTGCATTTAGATTGTTTTTCATTAAATGGTAAAATTTTGAATTTTTGCTATTTTCATATATTTTTGTCCATCGTTCTTCAAGTGTTGTTCTATCATTGTTTATTTTTGATTTTTTCAATAATGATTTTTTTATGAATTTTTTTAATGTTGGGCTAGATGTTGATTTGTAAAGTTTTCCTCCCAAAATCTTTCTTGACTCAAGATATTTAGAAAAATCATCCCACAAAACAGGGATTTTTTCTAATATGGGAAATTCCAGATTACATTTCTTGCATTGTAAAATCCCTTCATCAATTTCTTTACTGGTTTTGAAGATATCTGATTCTAGTTTAGAACCACAACGAACACATCTAAGAAAATCAAGACTAGATTTTAGCATTTTTAGACAACAAATCAATTATTTGTAAACTAATAATTCTTTGAAGAAAAATTGCAAGATAATATTAAATGTAGTAATTTTTGATTTTATGCAAATTGGGAGAATTTGAAGAATTTGCTGAGGCCTTATTTGGTCAATTATCAGTAGAAATTAACGAAGAAAAAGAGATTGCAGAGCTAGCAATCAAGGCTAAAGAAGACCTCTCAGGAAAGGTACAATTCAAAGATTTAGAGGATATCACAAAAGAAGTGTTTCCTGCCTATAAAGAAAAAATAGAAGAATTTTTAGGAATTAAAGTTCCAGATAATATTCAAGTTGAATTTCCCGAATTAGATGATTTAAAGAAACTAAAAGGTGACAAAGTGTTTGCAGACAAAGAATCAAGAGAGTTTGTAAATGAGTTATTTGGAGCAGTTGCAAAAGAAGATCTAAAAAAGATTGCAGAGTTAATGCAACAAAACACTGCAAAATATCTTGTCTATTCTACATATGCAATACAATACATTTCAAAAATTACCACAACGTATGGTGACTATCTTAATTCAGTGATTTATTTGAACAAATTCATTTTGTCAAGATATCCTCAAATAATTTTGCATAAACAAGGGGAACCATACGAATCTAGATTTGAAAATGTAAACTCTGGATATCTTGGTGCAGTAAAGATGACAGTTCTTGAAGAATTAATTCATTCAGCACAAGAAAATCTTCAGCAAGTAAACATGAATGCTGCAATGCAGGTAAATAAAATCAATGAAGAACTTGCAAGCATTATTTTGTCATTAGATACTGAAACTACCAACACTCTTTCAGAATATTGTCAATTACAAGCAGTTCCGGATGATTTTCCATTTGCAAAAAAAGCAAATCTGTTTTTCTTTTTAAATCCAGACCATTTTCTAATTGAGCAAATTGGACCTGATGTAATGACATTTACTCATGTAGAGATTGATCCTAAAATTGGAGAAGCAATTCCAGAGTTATTAGATATTTACAAAAGATGGCTTGTTCCAATCCAACAACATCATGCTGCATTTACTGCAATGGAAGGCATGGCAGGATTTGCAATTGAAAATATCTTAAAGGATGATCAGGATTTTCAAAACTATCTAACTACGTTTATGGGCACTGATTTTTCATCATATCAAGTAAGGAAGAGCATGGGAAAGGATTTCACTAAAGCAGTTTATGAAAAATTAGGCAAGGATACCTTCAAAAAAATGATTGGAATTCCTCCAAATACTAGAGAGTTAAAGGATCCTCAACTATACATTAACAAATTGAGCCAGTAATAATTGAAAGAAGAATTTGATCCATTTGTAGCAGAATGGTTTTCTTTTGTAAAAAATCCAAATTTCAACTTGGTAGAAAAATGTCTAAAATTTGCTCAAATTTTAGAATATCCAGATCTCAATGTAGATGAATACATTCAAAAAATTAATCGGATAGGAATGTCATTAAAAGAATCAGTTAGCGATGTAAAAAATCCAACGTATCTAATTTCTATGTTAAACGAACATCTCTTTGAAAATTTAGGTTTTAGTGGAGATGATGATGATTACTATGATCCAAAAAATAATTTTCTAAATGAAGTTATTGATAAAAAAACAGGATTGCCCATTACAATTTCAATTCTTTATGCTGAAGTTGCAAAATTCATAGGTTTAGATCTTAAGATAGTTGGTTTTCCAAGTCATATTTTGGTAAAATACAACGAAGAGATGATTTTAGATCCATTTTATGATGGCCGTCTTTTAGATATAGATGATTTACAAGAAATTCTCGACACAAACTTTGGTGGAGAATTAGAATTTCAACCAGAATTTCTTGATGAAATCAATACAGAACAAATCCTTGTAAGATTAACACGTAACTTGAAAAATTCCTATGCTCAATCATTTGTTTATGACAAAGCATTAAGATGTGTCAATATGATTTTGGCAATTGAGTCAGAATCTCCGGAGGATATTAGAGACAAAGGAATTTTAGAAGAAAGATTTCTAAATTCAGAAACTGCATTAGAATATTTGAACAAATATTTAGAAATAAATCCAAACGCAGAAGATGTAGATTTTATTTTAGAATTAATTAGAAGTATAAAGACAAAGGATTAATCAATAATCGAATCGATGTCTTGTCCTTTTTTGATCATAGATATTTCGTGACGAGCAATTTTATTTCTTAGTGCTTTTTTGAGAATATCTACTTCACTTCTTAACAATGCAATTTCATCTTCAAGTTTTGCAACTCGTTCATAGATGGTTTCGGCTTCTGAACTCATGATTATCTATCAAGAAAAAATTGTCTTAAAAAGTTATGGGTAAATATTTTGATGGGCAGGTTAGCTTTTTGAACTATAATTCAAATTCTTGGCGGCATTTTTCACATTTGCCTCGCTCTTCACCTGGTGGACCAAGGATGAATATCTTACCTATTACTTTGCAAATAGGACATAATCCAGTAGTTGCGTTCTTTGGACCAGTGCGAATGATTTTTTGTGTTTTTCTACGTCCCATTGGCAAGAAATCGCAATTTCGGCCTATTAAGGGTTAGTGGCGCGGGGAGGGGGATTTGAACCCCCGTGTCCTTGCGGACATGGGATTAGCAATCCCACGCCCTACCAGGCTAGGCGATCCCCGCACAAAGATGCCTAGAATTAATCTGTAAATAAATTCAATCGTCGTGAAATTGGCTATAATTATCCACTATTTCACTAATAGGAAGTCTCTTGCCACCTACAATTTTGAGTTCCACATGGACTTTTTTATCTTCAATTGTTAGAATGTTATAGGTATTCTCAAACAATCCTCTAACTCTTTCAGAAGTAGCCGTGCCAGCATTTACTACTGTCAGTGAACCAAAATTCCAGGCCCAAGGTCTATGTTTGTGTCCACATAAAACCGCATCAACTTTTGTGTCCAATACAGTTCGTAGAACATCACCAGCATCAACAACTGTTAACTGATCAGAACCAGTATCAGGAATTGCAATGAGGTGGTGATGCATTGCAACAATCTTTACCTTGTCTTTGTATTTTTTCATAGTTCGTTCTAACCATAAATTCTGACGGTATCCAACCTCACCTTCATTTCTATCAGGTCTGGCAGTTCCAACTGTAACTAGAACTATATCATCATCTAATTCGTTTACAGTTTCAAATGGAAAGTATTTTTTAAAAAGCAGATAACCAGTATTTCTATAATCGTGATTACCACTAATTGCAATAATCTTTTTTGTGTTAAATTTTGTCAAGAGAGATTTACATTTTTCATATTCTTTCATCAGTCCTTCATTTGTCAAATCTCCAGTTAGAACAATTACATCAGGATTTAGTTGATTTACTTCTTCAACTAATGTATCAAATTTTTCTTGTAGGAATTGGGAACCAACATGTAGATCAGAAATCTGTACTATTTGCATTTGAATAAATTTTATCAAATTAGCTATTAAATCATCACTATAGAAAGTATGTAGAAAAATTTTCAAATCAAGGTAGAATTAAATAATAAACACCTCAAAATCTTGCAGTTTTGAGCAAAAAAGCCGCAGTTATGAAAGGAGATGGAATTGGACCTGAAGTTGTCGATTCGATGCTTAAAGTTCTAAAAGAATGCAATTTTCAATCAGAATTAATCCTGTGTGAAGCAGGCTCAGAGCAATGGGAGAAAAATGGAAGAAAAAATGCATCATATATTCCAGATGCAACTATGAAAATTTTAGAAGAAACAGATTGTTGTTTTAAGGGGCCTACTACAACCATCCCAGTTCCAGGTGCACCTAGAAGTGTTGCAGTTACATTGAGACAAAAATTTGATCTTTATGCAAATATCAGACCAACTAAAACTTATGACAGATTAACTCCTGACAGAAAACTTGATTGTGTATGTTTTAGAGAAGCTACAGAAGGACTCTACACAGGAGTAGAAGCAAAAATTACAGATGATGCAGCAATAGCAATCAGAAAAATCACAAGACATGGAAGTAGAAGATTAATTGATTCAGCAGTTGATTGGGCAAACAAATTCAACATGAAAAAAATGGTTGCAGTTACTAAAAGAAATATCCTCAAACAAACTGATGGAATATTTTGGGAAGAAACCCAAAAAGCAGTTGAAGGTACAGGAATTGAATTATCTGAAATTTACATTGATAACATGGCACAACAGATGGTCATTGCAACTGAACAGTTCAATGGTTCAGTACTAGTTAGTACCAATTTGTTTATGGATATTATTTCAGAACTTGCATCTGCATTGGTAGGTTCAATTGGATTAATCTATTCTGCAAATATTGGAGATAACTATGCAATGTTTGAAGCAGCACATGGAAGTGCTCCACAATTTGCAGGACAAAACAAAGTAAATCCTACTGCAACAGTATTATCAGGAGCTTGGATGGCCGATTATCTTGGTGAGAGAGATATCAGAGATGCAATCTTTGCTGCAACTGAACAAGTAATCAATGAAGGAAAAGCAGTAACTTGGGACATTGGTGGAGATGCATCAACAACTCAAATGACAGATGCAATTATCACTTATGCAAAAGAAAAACTTCGAAAATAATTATTCCTTTATTGCTTCAACAAGAATCAATTCCTCAAAGAAGAGTTTCTTTTTTGCTAAAATTCTTGTTTTCAAGCCTAGTTTTTGTGCGTAATTTATCAATTTTTGATAATTGGAAAGAGAAGAAGTTACAAAAACAAATTTTCCTTTATTTTGGATATTTGGAATTACTGAATCAAAAATTTTTTTTGGAATTGCAAAGCCTTCCTCTCCACCGTCAGTTGCAATATCAAGTACCTCATCAGTTGCAAGATATGGAAGATTACATACAACAAAGTCAAATTTAGAATTTATTGCATCAGAACCATTACAGCATATCAAATTAGGTGTTTTGTAAGTTTGATTTTTGAGCACTTCAAAATTGATGTCAGTTCCAACTACATAGGAAAAATTTTCTGACAAGAGTTTTGTTAGATATCCTGAACCACTTCCAACATCTAACGCAAAATTACCTTTTTCATTTTCAATATTATTTGCTATGAAAAAAGTATCCTCAGATGGAGGATATTCATCATTTTTCAAGAATTTTGTTTGCAAGATTGATTATTTCATCTCCTGAAAGATCATCTACTCTTCTGTCTATTACAGTTTCTTTGTTAAACTGTTTTAAGATATTCTTAACTGTTTTTCTTCTATATGAAAAAATTTTGTTTATAGTCTGAATGACATCTTTAGGCAAAGTGTTTTTTTGTTTTATTTTTAATATCATTGAATCGACTTTAGGAGGAGGTGAAAAATTGTTTTTATTTACTTTAGATATTTGAGAAATATCAAAGCAGTGTTCTGCAATTACACTCACAGCTTTTCTGTTTTTAGAAGATTTTGCTACAAGTTTTTCAGCAAATTCTTTTTGAACCATAATAACGCCATGTGAAAACGTAGTTTGTGCAAGCCATTCAATTGCATCTTTGCTTCTAGAATAGGGTAAATTTGAAACAAATATCGAAAAAACATCTCTTTTCTTAAGACCATCACCAGACTTTAGAATTAAATTGTCAATTTCAGAAAATTCAGATTTTGCATTTTTTATGAGATTTTCATCAGCATCTATTGAGATGACCTTTTGTGCCTTTTTACATAATAATGGAGTTAGAATTCCCTGTCCAGTTCCTAGCTCAAAAACAGTGTCTTTTTTTGAGATTTTAGCCTCTGAAACAATTGTTTGTGCAATTGAATTTGAATTAAGGAAGTGTTGGCCTAGTCTTTTTCGTTTTATCATCTCTTTACAAAGAGATTCATTCTACTTTCGCCAGTAATTTCATCCATTATTCGTTCTGTTATGTGTTTAATTGGTTCTTTGAATCCAACGCGTTCTTGCAAATCTTCATAGCTTTCAAACTTTTTCTTTTCTCTTTCTTCAAGCATTGTTTTCATGTAGGTTTTACCAATTCCAGGAATTAGTTCAAGAGCATGAATTCTTGGAGTTAAAGGTCGTGCATTGTTGAGATATTCTACAAATTTAGATTCGTTATTTGTAACAATATTTTCTACCACTGTTGGTAGTTCACTCTGTGCAGATGAGGATGTTTTTTCATAATCCATTTTTCCTAATACAGAAAGAACTTTGGTCCGTCCTTCTTTTCCGATATAGATTCTTTCACCTACCTCAAATGTAGAGTTTGGAACACCAAGAACTTCTAAAAGAGTTAACCGGTCTTCTCCTATTGCAGTTACAATAATTCCTTCTCGTCCTCTTACAGTAGACGATTTTCCTCTAGGATTGAAATCTAGAACATATGCATATTCCTCATATTTTCTAGGTGGGGGTTGTGCCCTGTACAAAATAAAATACTCCTAAAAACTTACGAATGCTCCTTAATTATCTTGAGCATTTTTTCTAGAGTTTCTGCAAGAATTAGTTTTTTCCAACCAAATGTGAAAGAACGCAACTCAGCCAAACTTGTTGGTCTAATGTTTACAATTTCAACAGCTTCTTCTTCTGTTAATTCACATTCTTTGATGAGTTTCTTTTTCATTTCTTTTGCATCTTTAGGATCAATTGATACAAACTTTGAAACATAATCATGGGTCCAACGTTGAATTTGGTCCATCTCTTCAGGATCAACTTTACTTAAAATTTCTTTTACTTCTGAAAGAGAAATAGCTTGTTTCTTTTGAACTTCTTCCATATCTATACACCGAATGGTTTTATGTGATCCAATCTAGTGATTAAGGTTTTCGATTTATCTCCTAATTTTACATCTAGAGTGATAGCACGTCTGCCAATGTTTGTAATTACACCTACTTTACCATGGTATCGTCTGTGTGGCAATCCTTTGTGCTGTCTTGGATCGATAATGACAAGTGCTTGTTGACCTTCTTGGTATTCACGTAACAAGAATGAGGCGCCTCTAGGGGCTTTTTTCTTCATTACAGATCTGGATTTATGCTTAAATCCATGTGAACGACCATGAGATTTCTTAGTTGCCATGTAGTGTAAAACCTTC
>JANQNM010000113.1 GCA_028279625.1 Candidatus Nitrosopumilus sp.
ACCAAATGATGTTTGAATTACATCAAACGGTGAAGTCTCCAAACGAATAGTTTGCATTACTAACATCAAAATATTTGAAGCAAAAACTGCAATTAGACCGATTCCTGTAATTGTTGAAAATCTATTATGGAATCTTTCTTGTAATTGTGAAAGATTTTTTGAAATTAATTCTGTTCTTTGTGTACCCCAAATTAATAATGAAGCAATTACACTTCCTAAAACAATTGTTTGACCAACAAGACCTGGAAATCTTGCACCTGCTTCAGGATAAAACAAAGTTTCAGAAACTCCTTGTTGTTCTAACAATGCAGGATCAATTTTTACTTCACCAACTGCAAAAACAAATGCATAATCAACAAGATGTCCATCTACTCTTGATAATACCTTACTTGTTACAGTGTACACACCATCTTCAAGTGGTGGAGTTGTAACTACCAGAGATTCGTCTCCTACCAAATATGCAGTATCTCTATTGTCAATTTGCTCTCCATTACTATCAAAAACCTTGAGAACACTAAAGTCAATTTCAACTCCTTCTGAATATGTCATAGAAATTTGAGTTATTCCTACAGGTACATTTGATGCTTCAGGTGGGTCTGTTCCAATAGTGAATGGATGACCTTCTGCTAATGGAAATCCAAAAGATATTACAAAAATCAAAATAAGAAAAAGTTTCTTCATTTACTCACTAAGTCACTCTAGATAATTTAAACACTTGAAGAATTCGAGATTTGTACCAAATCGAGTAAAGATAATAACATGTTTACGACCTAAGTTAATCGTGCATTATCTTTTACCTATTCTTGCAATTTTGATTCTAAGTGGGATGGGATTATCTTCAGCTTATGCCCACACTACTGTACATGTTGAACAGTATGAGATAGAGGTAGGCTGGGATGTCGAACCTCCTGTAGTAGGATTTCGAAATGCCATTGTATATGAAATCAGCGAAAGTCCTTCTGAAGGAGTAAAAACTGGAATACTTGGTGCTTTTAAAAATTTACAATCCACAATCAAAATGGGTGGAGCTACTAAGGTTTTAGATATTAATTCTGATCCTAGACCAGGTAATTACTTTTCTAAAATTATTCCAACAAAAACCGGTTCAATCAGCATTGAACTTAATGGCGAAATTAATGGCGTTCCTGTAGATATTGAAATTCCAATAGAAGATGTTGAAACAACAGCTGTTCTAGACTTTCCCACTACTTCTGGTTCATCATCAGGACAAGAGGTTGCAGCTTTGAAAAATGCAATGTCTGCTTTACAAAAAGATGTGTCTGAAATAAAATCCAAAGTCAGTGGAATTGATTCAAGTGGTGGAGAAATTAATACAGGAGCTGCATACAACTTTGCAGTATTTGGTTTATCACTTGGAGCAGCCGGCGTTATCTTAGCGATAATTGCAATGATAAAAAGAAAATAAGATAGAGTTGAATTCCTAAAGTCTTGGAATTACTCTAGTTTTGGCGGAAATTGCTATGATGCTTATGATTGATACAGCTAGTATCATCATTGCAATTGTGCCAAATTCTGGAACGACATTTGTGAAAACAACTTCTTCACCTACTGGACCATCAAATGGTGCATTAATCCCGAAACCTTGGAAGGTGACAGTAATGTCTACTGGATCATCTGAGCTAAGTGGTGCTGTTTCGTGCATTCCTGAGCCTCCATGATGGTGTGCACCTGTATCGTCCATAACTACTTCACCGTTTTGTGTAACAGTAATGTCATGATTGACATGTTCTGCATCTACAAATTCTACGTGAACTTCCATTCTTTCACCTGTCATTGGTTCTGAAGTCCAAATCTTTACCTCAGTACCATCAGATAACATTCCTGTTGCTGATGCATCTGTGATTAAGTGACCTTCGTCATCCATGTGTTCCATATGTTCTTCTTCTTCCATATGCTCTTCTTCTTCAGCCATTGCTTCTTGTACAACTACAACTCCTTGCATCCAAGGATGAACAATACAGAAGTAATCTACTGTACCAACTTCCTCAAATTTCCATGAGTATGTAGAACCTGCTAATAGCAAGCCACTATCAAACAATGCACCTACAGAGTCTGCATCAGCAGGAGTACCACTTGTTACAGTGTGAGCTGCAGTATCATCGTTACTCCATGTAACTTCGCCACCTGCATCAACTGTTACTTCAGCTGGAACATAACACTCGTTAGTTTCTTCACATCCTGGAACAGATGTGCCAACTGGTATACTAACTGAAGCAGTAGCATGATCTGCAAAGGCTGCTGGTGCAGTTGTAGCAACTGATGCTACAAGTGCAAATAGAACAAAGAATGAGCCTATAGCTATAGTCTTCATTGCTCACATCTCTTTAGGCGGCACATAAAAACCTCTCTTGGATTCTCTAGTCTGGTGCCTTTACTTTCTTCGAAAATTGTACCATTTGGTGATCGCAATTGCTGGAAGTGCAAAATACATTCCAATATTTAACAAAATGAGACTTAGACCATACCCTAACATTTTTTCTTCTGAATCAATTTCTATATAGTTGAGAATTGATAATGAAGTTAAGAGGGGTGTAATAGCTACCTTGACAGTTTCTTTGAAAATGGGATTTTGCCTTTCTAAGTCTGCAATTGCAGGACTAAATGAATAATAAAATTGATTAAATGATGTCATAAACGAATTACCTGATTTAGTGTTTAACACAACATTGTCACGTAACTCACGTAATTGCTGTACTTGAGGAGACATCTCTGAACCAAACGTAGCTGTTGCAATAAGACATCCTCCACCATTTTCAGCAGTTGTTCCATTATCAGATGCTTCTGCTTTACCAATAGGAATAGTAAAAGTTACAAATTCAGGAGGAATTGGTTGGAAAAGTATTCCTTCAAATTCTATTTCTGCAAAATATGTTCCAGGCTCTATTGTCTCTACAGGTATAGTTACTGAACCTTCTGAAGTGTGAATTAAGTTAGTTGGTCCAAAAACGTTTTCGCCGTCTCTCTGTAGAGTAAATTTATAGTCAATGTGCTCTTGAATTTTATCATTCTTTGGATTTATGAAATCAATTTTAAATTTTGTTACATCCCCTGGAAAAGGTTCTTCTGGAATTGTAGAGATTTTTACATTAAGTGTACCTTTATCACTAGGTAAAACTTCTTCATAAGCAAAAGCAGGCGATAACATTACAGGAATTAAAAATAATATAATTAAAGATTTCAATTAACCTTGATTTTTTTTTAGGGTATAAAAATTATCCACTTAAATTTCAACAGAAAATTTAAAAAATAATAATCCAAATCTGAGAATTCTATAGCATCTTTAAATAAGGAAAAAAGACCATTGTATGTACTTGTCTTACACTTTACCTATGGTATTTGCAATTATTGGAATTTTTTCAGTTCCACTACTTGCAACTGAAGTTTTTGGACACGGCTTAGGTGGTGATGTTGCTCCACCAATTGATTTTGGAGGAATGCAAGTTACAGTAAGTACACAATTAACTCCCTCTGACATTACGGTAGGTGAAATAGATAGCGCTAACATGGCAGTTAGATTTTTTGATCAAGATACAGATGAAAATCTAGACAGTGTAACATATAGAATAGAAATTTGGAGAAGTGGTGAACTTTTAGCAAGAAATCTATTTTTTGATGATGATGGAGAATTAAATGTTGAACTAAAACCTATTAAAAATTGTAACGAAGCTAGACTAATTGATTGTACTACATATGGTGGCTCTGAACATGTAAGTGCTCCTGGTGCTCTTTACGCCTTTGGAGAATCTAGAACATCAATTACTGGTCCAGTTTTTGACAAAGGTGGACTTTATAATATCCGTGTTGACATTGAGGGTGCAACTAGTCCTAAAACAATAGTTGCACAACTGTTAAGTTATGATACATTTGTTAGTGTTGCTCAAGAACAAAATTTTCTAATTCAAACAGCTCAAGCCCAACCAGTTCCAGTAGTTGTTAAAACCTATTATGATGATGTTGATAACTTTCAATATCAAACTTCAGATAATTCAATTTCTTTTGATATGCCATTTGATTGGTCACCAGACTATGTTGATCTAGTTCAAGTCGTACATGAAGAAATTCGTGTTCCAAAAAGTTTTGCTCCATATGCTGAAGGCGTACAATTCAAAGGATATGTAGATGGAGTAGAAGTTGATAACAGAGTATTGCTTTTAGATCCATATTCATATGAAGATGAAAATATTGTTCACTTTCTTGTCTCTGGAACAGAACTACAAAGAATTAATGATAGTTTAGGTGCATCTCACCAAAACAAAAAAACAATTGAATTTAATTTAGTTCCTCAAAGTGAAATTGTAAAAAATTCTATTGAATTTTATCTTGTAGATGAAGATACTTTACAACAAGTTGGAACTACAGTTAAAGCTTCATGGGATAGCACCTATGGTGT
>JANQNM010000055.1 GCA_028279625.1 Candidatus Nitrosopumilus sp.
GGATGCAGTCCAATACAAAGTGTTGTTAAAACGAAGAATATCGTTATCTTCAAAGTCAACATATGGAATTAGGCCTATCTCAGGCTTTAGTTTTGCAAAGGCTGCTTCCCAGTCCCAAACTCGAATTACGTCAAGAACATCACTATTTTTTTGAACGTAATTATCAATATTATTAGGAGAAACTGATGTTAGTTGAACATCATGAATATTTTCTTGTACGTTATTTAGCTCACCTAGGTATCGGTTTACTCCAATTTGTTGAGCAGTGTATGGACCTAGAAATTCAATCTTCTTTGCATCAGCAATACTGTTGTTTACACCTACAACACCTGCAACTATCAAAGCAATAACAAATATTGTTGCAAATCTAATTATCACATCTCGTTTAAACATATGAGTTAATACACGTGCTCGAATTCTATCAACAGCTGAAAATGCAATTAATGCAAAACCAATTACTAGAGTTCCACCAATAACGTATCTTGTGTTATAATCAATTTGATCAGTGAAAAAGAGATTAAAACCTGCCCAAAGAACACCAATTCCAATTAACCCTTCAATGGTTGAAACATAGTTAAGGTATCTTGGTTTTCCTTCATTGGAATCTTGTAAAAATGATGTAATAACATGAATAATTCTATGAATTCCAACATACAAAACCAAACGTAATCCAATTGCAGCGAGTATTGGAGGAATCAATATTACTAAAGCAGGAATCATAGGAACTACATTTTCTGCTGCATAATTTGGATCAGTTTCTGGTGTTACAAATGGTAATGAAAATAATTTTGGAAGATTTTCAACACCAAGTGTATTTCCATCAATAAATGACATTGCTGCAAATCCAAACATGATATTTGCAAAAAATGCACCAAACAGGAAAACTTTGGTAATTTGCCAGATAACAAATTGAGGAGGAGTTAGTTTGTAATCTCTAAAGCTAGGAATATTGGTGGAAATTGATTGTTGTCCACTTCGTCCTAAAAATCCAATTGCAGTACTTAGGGCATACCAGAAAATCGATGATCTACCTGCAATATTGACTCGAATTAATGCGATAGCAGATAATATGATGGTGGAAACTAGAGTGTAATAGAGAGGTTTTGTAAATTGATCTCCAAATTCAGTAAAATTCATCGATAATATGACTGCCTGATTTCCAACAATGGCAAAAATTGCAATGCCTATAATGGCAATAATACCAATTCTAACGTATTTTCCAGCATCAGGAGGTGGAGCTTGCTTATCAGTAGAGGCGCTATACAAAATCAAATTTCGTTATGATTTGGTAAATTAATGTCTTACCAGCAAAATTAAGCTAGTGTAGCAAGTTTTTTGCAAATCATATAGACTGCAGCATATGTTGGAATGGTCACTTTTTCGTTAATGTAAGGTCCAAATTTTTTATTTTTTAGTTTGAATTCTATTGGGCAATTTGCTACAACTTCTACTGAGTTATCATTAAGAAAACATGCATCTTTGTAAGGGTCAAATTTTGTTAAATCATTACAAAGAATTTTTGAAAGTCCACTTTTACTATTAATTGATCCCGGTAGTCTGAAAATTCTATGAATATCCATAGTTACATTAGGATCAATTTTAACTCCAATTTTCTCTGAAACTTCATCAAGGGTTTTTTGGAAAGATGAATATCCATTAGCTAATAATTCAGAAATAATTTTTGAACGCTTTGATTTAGAACCAAACACTTCTTTTGAAAATCTGCCTCTCCAGCCTTTATCGTCAAGATTTGGGAAAAGAGTTCTATTTGGTTTGAATTTTTTCATTCCAAAAGTTTCAGGAATTGTTCCTTTGAACATTATGTAATCTGCTAGATCAGATCTTTCTCTAGAACCAATTTTTTGAAACTGTGAATTATAAACATAAACATGAAATCCTTCATTTCCAGAAAAATAAACATGAATGTTTTCTTTAGTTACATCTAGATCATTTACTAAAATTTCAATGAGTTTGAATACTTCATTCTTTGAAGCATCAATGCATTTTGAACAAGGTAATGCTTTATTTTCTAATTTGATTGAATTACATTTTGAACATTTTTCAGAAAATTTAGAAATTTCATTACATTCATTACAGATTGAGATTAAGTGATTTTTTCTGTATGGTAAGTTAAGATCTTTAGCATCTATATCAAAAATTAGATCTGCTTCTTTCCAATCTTTTTCATTCATAGGAAGATTTGGGAATGTGTAATATGCATTCGAACAATAAACATCTGATGGAATATTTTGCATGAATAATAGATGTAATTCCTTATCATCTTTTATTGAAAGATGGCGAGTCATTCCTGAATTAAATTTCTGGTAACCAAATTCTCTTTCTGATGTACGTTCTGGAACTCGAATCAAATCAAAGTGTTCAAAATAATATTTTTTGAATGAATCCTCTAAAAATTTTGCATCGGTTTCTTTCATTATTTTCTCTTCTTTCCAAATTGTAATGGGTTAATGATGTTATCACATTCTGATGTTGCAAAACACAAATTTTGTGTTTTTAGTTTCTCGCATGAAGGACACGAATACTTTGTTCCACTTCCTGAAGTTCCATTAAGTTGATTTAATTGGTAAAGTGTTACACGTTCATTATAATCTGGAGCATTTTTGAACAATGGTGCAATTTGTTCTACTGACTGGCCTTTTGATAATAGAAATGTTGCAAGCATGAATCTTCCTGAATGTGGAAGGTTTTCACCTTTTTCAAGCACTTCAATTGCATGTTTAATGCAAGGAGGATGTTCTCCTGTAGTTACAATATAAGTTGCAAATTTTTTTGATAAAGAAACAAGTTTGTTTACAGAGTCTTCAAATCCTGGAATCATTTGAGGAGTTTTTGCATTGATAATTTTTGAATTAATGTATGATCCTAACTCTTTTCTAATCAATCGAACTGTTTCATGAGGAGTTAGATAAACCTGTCCGTTTTCTACATGTCTGTTAATTAATTTCCATTCTCGTTCATGAAAGTTAATTGAATGCTTAAGATAATCTGAAACAGGGATTATAAAAAAATCATCTTGTTTTTCTACTTGAACAGAAAAAAGATCATCAATTACTCTTATTGCAAGTTCTTTTTTTGATTTATCAGAAATGTTTGCTAAATCTTTTTCAAGATATTTTTCTGCTCTTCTAGCTTCAGCAAGTGCAAATCTCTTGATGAGTGTATGCATTCCACTTAATTTCAGCAAAACAATTGCAAGAAGAAACGAAAAAACTTCTCTTGGTAATGCGGCTTCTTTGGAAACTTGATCTCCTATAAGATCTGATTTGTAGATCTTCCCATCTGCTGCAACCTGAATTCTATCAAATGCTTTGTCGATTAGTTGCTTCAGATCTGGATCAGTTCCAAATTGTTCAAGTGTAAATCCTTTATCTTTTAGATATTGACCTGCATCAGCCAAAAAAGGATACTTTGCAATTTCATCTTGTCCAAGTGCCAGCATGATAGTAATTTACCTAATTTACTTAAAAATCTGGTTTTGAGTGATTGAACGCTGGTTTAAATTATGTTTTTGAAAATTTAACTAGTATGCAGATCGGCTGTCATGTTTCAATTTCGGGATCAATTGATAAAGCAGTAGACAATGCAATTGAAAGAGAATGTTCAGCATTTCAAATTTTTACTAGAAATCCAAGAGGATGGCATGCTAAAGAACTTACAAAAGACGATGTTACAAATTTCAAATCAAAACTAAAAGAAAGTGGAATTGATAGATTGGCAACATGCGCACATATGCCATATTTACCAAATCTTGCTACTCCAAAAGAAGATGGTTTTGATAAATCAGTTAAAACATTAGTGAGTGAAGTTGAAAGATGTGCCCAATTAGGAATTCCATACCTTGTAACACATCTTGGAAGTCATTTAGGAACAGGTGAAGAAGCAGGAATCAAAAGAATTGTAGAAGGTTTGACAAAAGCTGGTCAAACAAAAAATGATGTGATGATTTTATTAGAAAATACTGCAGGTCAAAAAAACTCTATTGGTTCACAATTTGAACAATTAGGGGAAATTTTCAAACAATTAAAACCATCAAAGAAATTTGGTGTATGTTTTGATACCTGTCATGCATTTGTAGCAGGATATGACTTGAGAACAGAAAAAAAGGTCAAAGAGACTTTTGATGAATTTGATAAATATGTTGGAATAAAAAACTTGAAGATTCTTCATCTAAATGATGCAAAAGGAGATCTTGGTTGTAATCTTGATAGACACTATCATTTAGGGTTAGGTGGAATTGGTGAAAAAGGAATTTCTTCGGTTGTAAAATTTGCAAATAAGAAGAAAATACCAATAATTTTAGAGACACCAATTGATGACGATAGAGACGATTTTGAGAATATTAAAAAGGCAAAGGAATTTGCTTAGAGGTAATAGATAATGGATTATGAAGCAGTGATGAAGCTAGCACTTGAGCGCGGATTTTATTTTCCTAGTTGTGAAGTTTATGGTGATGCTCAAGCAGGTTTTTGGGAATATGGTCCATCCGGAGTAAGTTTGAAAAATAAATTTTTGGAATTATGGAGAAGAGAATTAATCAGACGAGATGGAATGTTAGAAATTGATGGTTCCCAGATAATGTCAAAATCAGTTTTTGAAGCATCAGGACACCTTGGAAATTTTGCTGATCCAATTATCAAATGCACAAAATGTAAATCAACATTTAGAGCAGATAAAACAATTGCAGACATTACAGGAATTGAGATTCCTGAAAGCGCAGATCTGGAGGAATTTGATAATGCAATCTTAAAAAATAATATCAAATGTCCAAAATGTAAAGGAGATTTTGAGAAAACAAAAAATTTCAATATGATGTTTAAGGTAGGAATTGGTCCTGAAGAAGAAGAAGCATATCTAAGACCTGAAACTTGTCAATCAATCTTTGTAGATTTTCCAAGACTCTTTAAGACCATGAGAGGAAAGCTTCCATTAGGAATTGCTCAGGTAGGAAAGAGTTTTAGAAATGAAATTGCACCTAGACAAAGTCTGCTTCGTCTAAGAGAGTTTTATCAAGCAGAAATTGAAGTATTTTGTAATCCTTCAAAGTTAGGTGAGATGGAGAGATTTTCAGAAATTGAAGATACTGTGATCAGAGTACAGACAAATGCGGAACCAGTTTCAATGACATGTAAAGAAGCTATAGAATCAGGAGTAATTCCTAACAAGTTTGTAGCATATTATTTGGGAATTTTGACAGAATTTTACGAAAAAACAGGCATAGATATTACTAAAAGCAGATTCAGAAAATTAGGAGATAAAGAAAAGGCGTTCTATGCAGAAGTTGCATTTGATTTTGAGGTGGAAACTACACTTGGTTGGCTTGAATTAGTTGCTTGTAACTATAGATCTGACTATGATTTGTCTAGTCATGCAAAAAAGAGTAAAGAGAAATTTGAGGTAATGGATGATGATGAGAAAGTTCTACCACATGTTTTTGAGATTTCAATGGGAATTGATAGGAGTCTTTATACAATTTTAGAACATAGTTTAAAAGATGACAAAGAGCATGAAAGAATTGTTTTATCACTAAAACCATATCTATCACCTGTTCATGTTGGAATTTTGTCACTTGTAAAAAAAGATGGACTAAAAGAAAAGACAGATGAGATTTTTCTTAAAGTAAAAAGAAAATGTGATGCATTTTTAGATCATTCTGGTGCAATTGGAAGGAGATATAGAAGATTAGATGAGATTGGTTCACCATTTGCCATTACAGTTGATCATCAGACTCTAGAAGATGATACAGTAACAATTAGAATGAGAGACAGTATGGAACAAAAAAGAATCAATGTTTCAGAACTTGACTCTATAATTACAGAATCAATTTCATTTCCATAATTAGTAATTTCTAAAAAACTATTTTGAGAATACTGTAATAGTTTCTGAGTGATATCTATACTTGACTTTGATTACAGGTTCTGATGTTGCAAATGCTTCTTGTGGCAATGATTCTTCAGATTCAAGAGATACATTCCACTGATCAAGAATTGGATCAATTGAAGTAATTGAGAATCTCTCCAATGCATTGTATGGTCCACTGTATTTTACTCTGAGAATTTGATCTCCATACATAATACTAGTCAAACCTCCACGATTATCTTTAGTACTATCATTTACCATACAGTCATCTGCATTGCCAATTACACATTCTCCAAGTGGATCAGTTACTCTGAATTGTAAGCTGGAATCAGTATTTGATGCATAAATTAAGGCTGGTTCAGCAAGAATTTCTCCATCTTTCTCGATTAATTCTAGAGAGGTAAACTCTGATGCTGGGATAGATACTGTTCTTGGATGACTATGGATAGTAGCAGATTCTGTAGTGATAGCACGATCATATAGGGTTACTCTGGCCTGAAGTTCATTACTAGAGTAATCCTCAGATTCTGGAACCTTCCAGTCAAATGAAACTTTGGTTTGCCCTGCTTCAAATATTTGTGCTCTTTGTGAAACAACTTCTCCATCTGCAATTAGAGATACTTTACCATATGCTGTAGAGTTATCAGTGAAGATGTAAACTTCAGGACTAATTTGAGCTCCAGATGGCCTTACAGTTGGAACATCCATTTCAACAGATGCAACAGTTGGAACAGTTGGTGTTACACCAATTGCATATTGATCAGAATCTACAACACTTAGATTCTCATCAATCACATGAATCCAATACTTTACACCTGGTTCTACCATAAAGAATGATGGAACAGTTGTACTAACAATGTAAGTGGAATTAGAGATTGACATTGGTTCTACTTGCATCTTCATTGCAATGTATTCTTCATCAGAGTATCCTAGAGTTACCATTCTTAATTCAACTCTTTCTAATGGGAATTTACTATCAATAATTGCAGAAACTGTCAAGTCTTCTCCATCAAGATAGAATAATTCTGATTGTGAGGATGCTCTATGCATGGTGCCATTTGCAATTTGGTATTTAACATCAAATATTCTTGGGACATCAAATGATACTTCAAATTCTTCTTCAGGTGTTTCTACAATTGTTGTCGAACCAGTACAAGAAGTAAGGTATACTGGAGCCATTACTGTGTTACTTGTCTCTCCTTTAATTTCAGTAACCTTTACCATAATGAAAGTTTCATCAGATGTAATTGGTGCTTCAAAGACATACTTGTTAATTCTAGAGAATTGGTTAATCTCTTCATATGGTTGTTCTTCAGCTAATGTTGCAAATACCTGACCAGATTTGGTTGTTTGAAGTGTTACAGTTGGAATTTCATCAGCATCGCTGGAAACTAGAATTCTAACCATATTTTCAGTACATCTGTCATAAGAGACCTCATTAATTGAGAGAGGTGTGCCTAGAATTCCTCCAAATCCACCAATTCCTGCTCCGGCTCCTGCACCACCAGTGCCACCACCGCCACCACCAGTACTACTATCTCCACCTGTGCTAGCTCCAGGAGTGCCTTTAGATGAACCTCTAGAATCACCAAATGTGGTAAAGTGACTAGTCCAAACAACAAGATCTGAGCCATTATCAATACTACATTCTCCAGTGCCTCCAAGTTGTGCCTTTACTGAAGATAAGTCATCAGCATTACATGTTGTAGTGATAAATGTTACAGAAGTATCACCTGCTCTCTTAAAGAATGCTTCAAATCCTTTATTGCCACCGTCGCCCTTGAATGCAATTCTTACTGGTTCATCAAATGTAATTTCATCATCAGATAATCCAATTTCAACTGCAGTAATCTCACTAAATGTTTCAGTTTCAGAATCTGGAATAGTAATTGGAGTTAATGTTGGTAATTCCAATAATCCTTCCCAACCAGCTGGACCAGTAACAGTTGTAGAATCTGCAACTTCAATTTCTACATCAAATGTTGGAACACTATCATCCAAATCTGCTTCTGCTGTCCAACCATTGTTAATTGTCACTTGATTTCCAACTTGAATCTCAGTATAATTCATTACTGTATTATCTGCATTATTAATTTCAATTAAGAATAATTCAGTATCAGAACTTGTAATAACTAATTCTTGATCGTCTTCATCAATAATTACAACTGGTTGTTTCTCTTCAATTAGAACTTGATTCTCTCCCTTGTTGAGTAATTCAGTAGCACTATCTGTCATGTTTAATATTTCATTAAATGAGAATGTAGCAGCATGATCTGAATCAACAGTATCTTCGAATAACAAAGTCTCAGAAATAGATACTGTTCCATCAAAGGTCAAATCAATAACTCCATCATCAAATGGAAGTACTTCACTTAAGGAGAATACAATATTCTTATCAATATCGTCTACAATATTGAGAGATTCAGATAGAGAAGCAGTAATGATAATCTCTACATTATCAGTAAATCCTAGTGATTCTGTTAGTGTAGCAGGAATTGCTCTATTGATATCGTCTACAAAGTCAAGATCCTCAGTTAGTGTGACTGAGAGTGTTCTGTCGATGTCGTCTACAAAGTCAAGTGTTTCTTCTAGTGATACGATGATTGTTCTGTCAATGTCATCAATAAAGTCGAGTGTTTCTTCTAGTGATACGATGATGGTTCTGTCTACATCGTCAATAAAGTCAAGATCCTCAGTTAGTGTGACTGAGAGTGTTCTGTCGATGTCGTCAATAAAGTCAAGTGTTTCTTCTAGTGAGACTGAGAGTGTTCTGTCGAT
>JANQNM010000009.1 GCA_028279625.1 Candidatus Nitrosopumilus sp.
TATTCTGAGTTAAAATACAAAGAATATACTGCATTTGCACAAACTCCTACTGCCTGGGAAGTTTCAATGTATGCAGATGCATAATTGGTACAAACTTCAAAGAATTTAAAAAAATTCCATTTAAGAAACTCAGTAGAACATTTTTAAAAACAAATTCTCTTTTTTTCAGTATGAAAATAAGCTTGATTTTGCTTTTATTGATAATACCGGGCTCATTTAGTATTGCATATGGTCATACAGTTGATGCTGTAGGTGAATATAGAGTAGAAATTGGTTGGATGAATGAACCCGTTGTTTCTGGAGAAACAAACGCAATCGAGTTTTATGTTAGCCCAATGGTTCCATGTCCTGAAATCCCAGAACCTATCAAATGTGCAGAATCCCAAGAATTTAAGAACGGAGTTGAAGGGTTGAAAAAAACTGTTAAGATGCAATTAATTTACAAAGATGAAAGTATCACACTCCCACTTGCCCCTGATCATAATATTCCTGGAAAATATTATGCATTTGTAAATCCTACAGTTTCAGGATTTTATCAAGCAAACATGTTAGGAACCATAGAAGAAACTCCAATTAGCTTATCTATGCATCCTCCAAAAGTTGCAGAGCGCTCTTACATTGAATTTCCAGAACCATCAGATATTACTGTACAACAAATGATTGATGGTCATACTGCATTAATCGAAGATATTGGTGATCTAAAAGATTCTGTAAATATGTTAGAACAATCTAATCAACAAACAGATGTTGGATATGTAGGAATCGGAGTAGGAATTATAGGAATTGCAATTGCTGTTGTTGCACTAGCAAAATCTAAAAAGAATTAATTAGAATTCATAAAATCTTTTCTTCTCCTCAAAAATAAATACAAAACAGCTCCAATTGCAAGAATAGCTAATCCTGCAAGAATTATTTCTGTCTCAAATTGTAATGCCATGTAAACAGTTGTTCCAAATCCAAACAATGGCAAAATCGGGAATTTTCCAATATTCCCTGGAACTCTAAACGGCCTTTCTAAAACTGGTTCAGTATATCTAAGAACAATCACTGCCAAATTAATTGCTGCAAACGTAATAACTACTGCAAATACTGTGACATTTGCTACAATTACAATATCTCCAACAAAAGCAAATGCAATGGATGTAACCAAAATTCCAATAACTGCAATCCAAGGTGTCTTTGTTTTTGGATGAACCCTGCCTAAAAATTCAGGCAGAGTTCTACTTTTTGCCATTCCATATAGAATTCTGGCTCCTGCAACTAGCGTAATTAACACAGTACTTGCTGTAGCAAACAGTGCAATCAGAGAAAGTGTTACACTACCATTCATGCCAATTGCTCCATGAGCTACATCCGCTAAAGGAGCCGAAGATGCTGCTAAATCCTCCCAATTTAGAATTCGAATTACTGCTAAAGAAACCAGAATGTAAATTACTCCAGTAATGACAATTGACAAAATAATTGCTCTTGGAATTGTTTTCTTTGGTCTTTTTACTTCTTCAGCAACATTTGCCATGTCCTCAAATCCAATAAACGCAAAGAAAATCAATACAAATGCAAGAATGATTCCAGTCATTCCACTTGGTGCTTCAAAATAATCAATTGTTTCAACTGGTTCCATTGAAAATCCAAGGAAAATGATTAGAACAAGTCCTGCAGCAGTAACCAACGCAAAAATAGTATTTGCCCATGCTGATTCTCTTATTCCAATAAAATTCACAACCGATAAAACAATGATTAGAATTATGGCTCCAATTGTAATTGGCAAATCAATAAACTGAGTTAGATAACCACCAAATCCTAAAGCAACTGTTGCTGCAACAATGATTGATGTAATTGCAGTAAGCCATCCTATGATAAAACCAAAAAATCTGTTCTTGAAAGCATTTTTTACAAAAGTATATTCTGCAGCTGCTTTTGGATATAATGCAGAAAGTTCTGCATAACTAAGTCCTGCAAACATTGCAACTACTCCTCCTAACAAAAAAGATAACCACATTGAATTTCCTGCAAATCCAGCAGCTTCTCCAATTAAGACATAGATTCCTGCGCCAAGAATTAATCCAACACCATACATAGTAAGGTGAAAAAGTCCCATATGGCGATGTAATTCAGACATTGTGTTTCACTATTGAACTAGAAAATTTAATCCATATCCTACCATATAAGCGACAGTTGCTGCAACTCCCCCAATAATCAGAGTATAGATTCCAGAGCGAATTTTTGATTTCTTAACAATTTTTGCTTTTATCATACCAACAATGAAAAATGCAACTGCAACTGAAACCGAGGAATAAAGAAATGTCTCTGAATTCAAATTTGAATCAAATGCAAAAAATATGATAAATGGAATTAGAGGAATAATTCCAATTACATTAAATCCAACAAATGTGCTAATTGAGCTATCAATTGGTTCTTTTTCATCTTCAACTAATCCCAACTCTTCTCTCATCATTGTATCAACCCAAACCTTTCGTCTAGAAGTTATTATTCGAACAATCTCTTCTAATAATTCATCTTTGAATCCCTTTTTTGTGTAAATTTCACGAATTTCCTCTTTTTCTTCATCTTCTAAATTATCAATTTCCCATTCCTCTTGTTTTCTTTTCATTTCAATGAATTCCTTTCTTGCTTTAGAAGCTTGAAAATTGGCAGCTGCCATTGAAAATCCATCTGCAAATAGATTTGCAAAACCTAGAATCAAAATTATTCCAGGAGAAAGTCCTGCACCAACAACTCCTGCTACTATAGCAAATGTAGTGACAGCTCCATCTATGGAACCATAAATAAAATCATCAAAATGCCATTTCATATTATGATGCTAGCGCTTTGGTTACATCACTCTTACTAATTATCCCTGCAATGCTATTATTTCCATCTAGAACAACAAGCCCACTAACATTATTTCCTAAGAGAACATTACATGTTTCAGCCAAATCTTCATTGAATTTTACAGTGATCAATCCCTTAGTCATTACATCTCTTGCTAGTGATATATCTCCAAATCCTTCTTCAGACAAAAATCCACGCCTAATATTGTCAAAATTTGTCCCTGAAAAATCATCTTCACTACCAAGTTCAATTGAAATTCTAAACAAATCTCTAAATGAAATTATTCCAACTGGTTCTTCTTGTTGATTCTTTACAATTATTCGTGAGATCTTCTTCTCCAACATTTTTCTTACAACTTTATACAATGGGGCAGCTGTATGAGTAAACTCATAATCATGAGTCATAAAATCTACAACTTTGTTTTTCTCTGGGAATTTTCCAGCAAAATATCTTACAAGATCACTTTTTGTAAGAATTGCTTTGACTTGTTGATCTTCACCTATTGCTAATGAACTAATTCCTTTTTCAGTCATTATCTTTGCGGCATTTTCTGGCGTAACATTTTCTTCTGTAAACTCAATTGGTTTCATGATATCTGTGACTGGAATCTCTTCTAGTCCTCTCCTTGTCGTTTCTGAAAACAAAAACAATCCAATGTCTTTTTCAGTAATTATTCCTATGTGTTTTCCACCATCATTTACAATCAATCTGCTAATCTTTGTGTTTAGCAGCATTTTGATTGCATCAGAAATTGTTGAATTTTTAATTATGGAAATAGGTTCGTTTGCAATTGCAATTACAGTCAATTCTTAACGTGTATGATTTTTTGTATAAAAACTGCTGAGACAATTTTCATTTCTGATTATAATTTGTAATTCCAATCATGAAAATTGTGATTCTTTTTATATTACATTAATAAAAAAACGAGACATGGGAAAACTCACCAAAATTCTAGTTCCTCTTGATGGTTCAGCAAACTCAATGAGAGGATTAGATAGAGCAATTGATATTGCAAAAGGCGGTAATGCAGAGATTACTGGATTCTATGTATTTCACTTACCTCTTGCTGCAGGAATTAGATATACCAAAAAAATGAAAGATGATGCTCAGAAAAAAGCAGTCAAAGCAAATGGTCCTGCAATGAACAAAACCCAAAAGGCTGGTGCTACAATCAAGTACAAAACTGGCGGTGGTCATACAGGTTCTGAGATTGTTAAATTTGCCCAAAAAGGAAAATTTGACATGATCGTAATTGGTGCAAGAGGAATG
>JANQNM010000069.1 GCA_028279625.1 Candidatus Nitrosopumilus sp.
TGGCAACAGCTTATGTTCTCATAAACTGTGAGCTAGGTTCTGAAGAAGCAGTAATTTCAGAACTAAAATCCATTGAAGGTGTTGTTGAAGTCCATGGTACATTTGGTGCGTATGATATCTTGGCCAAAGTTGAATCTGGTCAAGTAGAAGCATTACGTGAAACTATTACATGGAAAATAAGAAAAATTCCAAAAATCAGATCAACTTTAACGTTGATGGGAATTGAAGGACAACAATAATCCTTCAAAATCCTCTGCTTTTATACTCAAATTGTAATAGATATTATCCCTTCAAACAACATGTCCCCCAAAGGGATACCGCACTGAGAGGAGTAGTGACCCTCTCAGTAGATTATTACAAAAAATTTTTTGATAAAAGAAAATGATTAGAGGGCTTCTGAACCTCTCTTTTTTGATGCGATATTTACTACGTCATCAACTGGTGATATTACAATAATTCCATCTCCTGGATTTCCAGAAAATGCTGCATCCCCAATTGCTGTTACAATTTTGTCCACATCTGAGTCATTTACAATTGTACTAACAGTTGCAACTTTGTTGAACTCTGCGATAAAAGTGCCTGTTCCCCTACCTGCTCTGATCTTTTGCCTTTCTCCGGAACCTCTTCCATTTCCTTCTAGAATGGTAAATCCGCCAACAATGTCTTTGATGGCATCAGAAACAGCTCCTGTTTTGTCAATATGTACAGTTGCCTCAATTCGTTTCATTTTCATTCCTTCCTTTACTACGTTTAAAAAAGATCATATGTTTTTATTCAAATTTTATGATACTATTGGGTGATTGGTTATTTCATAATCCTCTGGCCTTTTTAGTATCAAAAAAAAAGTAAGATTATGAAAAGCGATGAAAAAAGATCCCATAGACTAAACTATCTTCTAAAATGCTATCTGGCAAATCCTCATGAAAATATGCTATATCAAAGAGCAAAACAGATGGGAGTATCTGATTCAACTGCCAAAGATTACATTAGAACTGTGATTATTCAAGCCCAAAAAATCTATTCTCAATAGTTCTGTTTTTATCGTCTTTCTAAAGAAATCATTCGAAATGTTAAACAAGGTATTCATAAATATTCAATAGGTGAGAAATTCCACATGGATGATTCATTACTTGATGATGTAAAGGCACTTTTAGACAAAGACTTTGGAGATGATAGAATCTTAAAGCAAATCCGTCGAGCATGTGAAAATAATGAAGTAATTAGTAATTATGAGAGAAATTATGTTAGAAAATTAGCAGAAAAACATCTAGGGAAAAGACCTGTAGTTCCCACCCAAACTCCTGTTGAAGAAAAACCTGTAGTACCTGATGTTGTAATTCCTGAAACTCCTTCCATTCAAAAAACTCAAACAATAAAATCAGAACCCCCAAAAATTTCCTCTAATTCTAAAAACACCAAAGTTATGCTAGGAATTGGTGGTGTTGCTTTGACTATAATCATTGCAGTTGTAGCCTCATTTAGCGGAATGTCTGATGTTTCTCCAAATACTAACATTGAAACTCCTACAACTCCAACATCAATTTCATTATCTATTCAAACTGATTTGTCATCTTATGATACAAAAGATATAATTTCAATTAGTGGCGTTTCTGAAACTTCTGGAACAGTAAATCTGTCAATTGAAAATCAAAAAAATGAACTTGTTTGGGCAGAACAAGTTTCAATAAAAAATAATGGACAATATACTACTCTAGCAATAGCTGGTGGTTCTGGATGGGAAAATTCTGGAACATATACAATTAAAGTTGATAATGGAAAAGAAACACAATCAAGCACATTTTCTTTTACAGCATAGTTTGTTCAAACTCTTTCCAATGTGAATCCACTAAATCTCTTAATTTTTCTACACTAATCTCTTCCATGTATTCTCGATAAACAATGAATTTATTCTGTTTTCCTGAATCATCACCATAAATATCACTAGTATTCTTGGGAATAGCTCCAGCTTTCCATTGATTCATTTCAAATAACCATACTGTTGAATCGGGATTTGAAAAATCGATATCATCACAACCTATGACATAAAGATAACATTTTGTGGCTTGGTTTAATTTTTCATGGAGTTTTTCATATGCAATCATTTGTCCTTTTGCGATGTTGATTTTATCATTGTGAAATCCTTTGAATTCTAAAATAACAAATCCGCCCTTATGCTCAATTAACCAGTCGATATCTGTTCCTCCTGAGGCTATCATGCCATGAACTATCAAATCTCCTAGGACTTCTCTGCCTCGGGTAAATTCTGATTCATCAAAAATCTGATATTTTGCCTTGGGACTTTTGCGAATAATTTGTTGACTAGGCTCAGAATTTATTGAATCATTTTTTTCATAAAATGTATCAATTAAATCACTAGTCTCATTTACCATAAATTCTAAAAACTATTCCAAAATGATAAGATAATTTGTAAAATTTAGTAAAGCTCTTTAATTTTTCTAATTTATCTGCAACAAAACTCTCTGCTTGCCCCTTTGTATAAGACAAAATATTCATCAGGATTTTTTCTATCTTTTTTGGCATTTAATGCATCTTGATACATATCAAAATGTTCAACTAGATACAATTGATTTCCTGGCTCTGCAAAATAATCAATTCCAACTAGAGCAAATCCTGTTTCAGGAGTAAGATTGATTTTTTCTTTTTCAAAATTATCTGAAGTCAATTTTTTGAAAAATTAGAAAATTACTGATCATAAATCATTAGATTTTTTTCTTCTAATAATGAATGAAGATTGTGAACAGAACGATAAACATCTGATTCTTTCTTTGCACCAGTACAAACTAGTTTACCTGATGCAAATAACAGTATGACCGTTTTTGGATCAAGCATTCTATGAATCAATCCTGGAAATTGTTCAGGTTCATACATGCTTCTTGGTAATGTTCTTGCAGCTTTTTCCAAGTGGATTTTGCCTCCAAGATTAATTGCTGCAACAATATTCTGAACAGTAATTATTGCATCATTTTTTATTTTGATTTTTCCTTTTCTTAATTTTTGAACAACTGTATTTACTGCTTTAATTGCCATGTCTTCTGATTTTGCACCGGTGCAAACCATTTTTCCAGTTCTAAAAATCAAAGTTGCAGTTCTAGGATTGTTTAATCTAAAAACAAGTCCTGGAAATTGCTCTGGATGATACTCTGTATCTGGAAATTTTTCTGTAATCTCATTAAGATCAATTTTTTGCTCAATTGATGCTGATGCAACAACATTTTCAACACTTACAATTGGCTTTGTTTGAGGCATGACGAGGGTCTTTAAATAGGCCCTTTATATATACTAGACACATTTTTTGATTTTTCTTAGTGATGCCCTATCCATTGATAGCGGAATTCTTCATCAATAATGTCAGTTACAATCTCTTTGTTTTTGATTTTAGTTTTTGGAATCTCTACATCAAACAATCCCAGCTGCCCTTTGTATGGAATTGAAATTCTAAATGGTTTTGCATTCTTTAACATAAATCCAAAAGTTCTATTTTGAAAACTTTTTCCAGCATGATGAAATTTTTTGTCATCTTTAACTTCTTTACTGGAATTGTATTTTTTGACATCATACAGTTCAGCTTTTCCAACAATTGCACCAGTGACAAATTTTTTGTTGAACTTTAATCTTTTACAATCTTCTTTTCTAATTTTTAATGGTGCATGAATCAGAATTTCCCCACGAAAGTTTGTGTTCCATGTACGTAATTCAATAGTTTTTTTCCCAGAAATTATTAGATCAGCAAATGGTTGAGAAACTGAAATACATTTCAAGATTTATTCTCTGGCAATCTCAATATATTCGCCAGGGTTTTTACCAATGCCTTCAGGCAAATTTGTTATTCCGCCATTCAAACTTTGGGTAACAATTCCTTTACTTGCTAGAACTTGGGCTGTCATAAGTGATGTATTTCCTGCCATACATACTAACAATGATTTTCCTTTGGAGCCCTCTAGCTCTTTACTAAGCTCTTCAGGAACTTGTTGTGTTGATAATAGGTTGTTAATTGTAGATGCTTTTGGTATAGTAATCTTTGATTTGTCAACGCCTAATGATTTTGCAATAATTTCAATTCCTTCTTCTTTAGGTGTGTATTGTGTATGAACCCATATTATATTATCATAATCATCTGCAGCAGCAGCTGCATCTTCTACTGATATTTTCATTGGAGGTTTATCTTGTGATATTTGTTCAAAGTTCTTTCTGTATTTTTCAATTCCATCGGCAATCATAACTACTCCTTTTTTGATTTCTCCCTTGTATGCCATCTCTAGTGCTGCATAAAGCTCCAATGCACTACTTTCACCAATGTCATGTCCCTTGTCTACCATAAACTTGAGAAGGAATTTTACATTTTCAAAATCAATTTCATGTTCTGTATATAATTCTGGATTGTATAGTGTCAAGCCTGCTGCCTTTGATTTTGTTCTAATTCCTGCAACATCTTGGCCTAGTGGTGGGAAAACAACGTGAACTGCTTTTTTGTTGTATTTCTCAGACATGTACTTGCTTAGGCCACCTGATGTACCTCCAGTTCCAAATGAACAAAAGAGTGCATAGTCTTCTAAGGAATCACCATTTTCGTGCAGTTGTTGATCAATTTCAGGTGCAGTAACTGTATTGTGAATGTCAATGTTTAGTTCGTTATCATATTGTTTTGGACAAAACATATTGTAAATTTCTGCCAAGAATCTTGCAAGATTTATGATATCTTGTTTTGCTAGTAGTGCTTCAATCTCTCCAAGATTATTGTCAAATATTTGAGGATCAAATCCCATCTCTGTTAACTGTGAGCGAATATTTCCAGCAGTTGCTTTTGCAGCCATCTCATCAGCTTTGTTCTCCATTCCAGGAGCTGGACAAATATCCATGTCTAAATCCATTATTTTGATATTTTCATTTCTTAATTCTTTGAATACTCCTTCTTGTAATTTTCTTGAAACAAGTGCAACTACAGTTACTCCCAGTTTTGATAAAAGACCTAATGCAATTCCAAAGTTGCCTGATGTGGCCTCAATGACAATTCTTTTTCCATTACATTTTCCAGATTTGATTGCTTCATGAATAATGTGTGATGCTGCTCTTACTTTGATAGAACCACTAAGTAACTCTGAATCAAACTTTCCGTAAATTTTGAAATCTTTGTTATCTAGATCTAGTTTAAAGACACTTTTGGCACATTCCTTCAAATCTGCAGTTAGATCAACTAATGGTGTTGCATTTACAATCTTGTCTCCTTCTTTGTGTGGAATTTTGTTCCATACTTCTTCTTCGAATTTCTGTAGCAATGCAGGATCGTAGTTTTGATTTTCTGACAATTTCTAAACTTCCTAATTTTTTCTCAATAAAATATCTATAGGAAATTAGTTCAGCCTATTTGATATTCTATACATCTAGAATATTGATGACCTTGTTTGGAATATCTCTTAATCTGCTTACTGCCATAGTCTTTTCATATCCTAAATGCTTTAGATTACTTGCAATAGTTGTGGCTCTTACTGTATTAGGTCCAAGACCAAGTGCCACCATGCTAATACCTAATCCTTTCAAAGATTTTGTCATATTTCTTACTGCATCAGGGTCGGAAGGCTCTCCATCTGTTAGTGTCAAAAAAATATCTGGTCTCTTTGCTTGTAATACTGGAAACATTTTGTCATATACTTCTGCAAGTGGAGTTGAACCATTTGCAACAACATGTGCTAATCTCTTTGCAGTCATATTATTCCATTTTACATTGTCTGGTTTTATCGACCAACAAACAACTGCTCTATTCTCAGTACTAAATGCATAAACTGCAAATTTTACTTTAAGAAATGATAAAACTTCGCAAAGTGCTAAGGTTGCTTTCTTGTATTCTAGTGCATCAGATGCAATACTTGAGGAATGATCTAACAAGATCACAATTTTTGTTTTAATTGATTTTTTTACATCTGTAAAAAATGGTTCATGTCCTTCGATATAGCTTTCCTCATCAAATTCATCACCTGAACTAAGATGTTGTTCTTTCCATCCTGATTTCCATTCTTTGAATTTAGTTTTTAATCCGTTAATTAGACTCATGTCGTAGATTTTTGTTTCATCAACATTTTTTGTTGAAGGAATTTGAATTCCAATTGCTTCAGGCATCAATCCCTTATTTTCAGATTTTTTATTTTCATCTAACAACAATTTGTATTCATCATAGACATTATCTCCACTCAAAACTGCAGATGAATCTACTTTTCCAAAATCTCCTTCTTTGTTTTTAGAAATAATTTTAAGAATTTTTAGTAATTCTTGTTCAGATAATGGCATTCCGGCTTTCATAAATGGCAATGAAACTGGAATTGTCAATAATGAATCAATTTCTAAAATCTTTATTATTTCACTTACGTTTTTTTCAAGCCACTCTGTATCGTGGTTTTCTCTTACAGCTTTTTCAACAATTTTTTTTGCAAATGCTGAAGCTTTTTTGATCTTCTCAAAATGACTAGATTGAATCTCTCCTTTGATTGCTCCAAACATGAAATACTGGTAAAATGCCTCTACAATCCTTGCTTTTCCATAAACTGTGTGCAATTGTGGCCTAGATACTAGCATGTATGTGTAATTGAATATGATTTCATCATCCATTCCTCTCCAAATTTTTCGTCCCAAATGTTCTACTCTTTGTGTTTCCATTGTATTTAGAATAAACCCAAATGCATGGTCATTGCTGAGAATTTTTTTACAGAATTTAATTCGCATTGCCTCATACCACAATGATGTTCTAAATTGACGATATTTTTGAAAATCATTTCCTATTCTTTTTTCTAAAGGAGTTAGAATGACCTTGTTTTCTTTTAGTCTTGTTTTTGTTTCTACTTTGTCTGAAATCTCTACAATAACTGTGTCTTTTTCTGACCATCTTCTTACAAGAAATGTTGCAATCTCTACTAATGATTCGTTTTGAAGTTGAATTGCTTGCATTTAACTACCAAACATCGAAGTAATGATGTCGCTTACTTTTTGATATTCAATATTGCCCCATTGTGTGTAAACATTTCCAAACACAAAGTTTGCAGCATCTTTTGGAGCCATACCTCCATCTAACAGTTTTCCAAATGCAATAGTTTCCCTTAAGCTTGGAGAATAAAATAACTCTTCAACTGCAGCTGCTTGCCTTAACGTATTTGCTAGTTTTATTGCTTGAACAATCTCTGTTTCATGTTCTCCTGATACATGTTTTTTTACAATTTCAAGTTCTACATCTTCAGGTGGATATTCTAATCTGATTCTAACTGGAAATCTGCTAAGAAGTTGTGGAGGAAGCTCCTTTGTTCCACTGTGAGTTAATGGGTTTATAGTTGCAACAACAAACCAATTTTCTTTTGCTTTTACTACTTCTCCTGTTGATTCCTTTAATGCAATCTGACGTCTATCATCTAATGCTTCATCTAATCTAAGTAATACATCAGCTTCTGCAGAATTGATTTCATCAAGATAAAGCAAATCTCCCTCTCTCATAGATTTTATCAAAATACCTTCATCAAAACTGACTGTTCCTTCAGTTAGGGTTTTAGTTCCAATTAGATGGCTTTCTCTTGTTCTAAGGCTAAAGTTGATTGATTCTAGATTGGTGCACTGATTTTTTGCAAATTCTCTGACAAGAGATGTCTTTCCTGTCCCTTTGGGACCAATAATGAGCACAAAAAGGCCTGCATCATATGCTTTTTTCAAAATATCAATTGAATTATTCCAATCAAGATATTGTACTTCTTCCAAAGTACGTTTTCATTGATTTCATCAATATTTAATATTAGATCTAACTTCCAAATGCTTCTACTTTAGCAAAAGCAGCATCTAGTCTTTGATGAAGTGTTTTGTTCCATTCATCAAAACCAGAAGGATCTTTAGGATAATTCTCATAATGTTCTACTAGCCATTGATTTTCCTTTGAAGTATATCTTAATCCGTCTGCAACTGTTTTATTCATTGCACCTCTGATGATCATTCCAATTTTTCCTAATCCTGAAAAGTCTGGATGTTCTCCTTTGCTGATTGATTCAACATCTAGGTTTCCCAAAAAGTGTTTCATACCATAACTGATTTGTTCATTTGTCATTTGTTGAACTAGTCTTCTAAAAAGTTCAAGACCTGCAGTTTTGTATCCATACTCTTTGATAAAATCAAGATTGTATTGCCAAAGACCAGCTTCAGAAACATCATTTGCTTCTAATGCTTGAGCAACATTGTTTCCAAGAACTGTTCCTGCAATTAATGCTGGACCAATTCCTCCTGCATCAATTGGTTTTGGCATCCATGCTGAATCTCCTACCATCATGTATCCGCCAGACACCATACAATCATTTTGTCTTCGTACAGAAACTTGGAATATTCCAGAGTTGTTGTTAATGTCTTCAGGATCTTCTGATAATCTTGGATTTTTAATTACAGTATTTCTATTGAGATATTCTTTCATTAACGATTCAACATTGTCTTTCTTACCTAATCTTTGGTTTCTTTTTTCTAAAAGTGATTTTTCAACACCTAAACCGATATTGACTTTGTTATCTGCTTTTGGAAAAACCCATCCATATCCACCAGGTGCAATGTCTTGATCTAAATGGATTATACAATAATCAGGATCAAACTCAGTAAGATCTTTTTGTGCTGGATCAAAATACATGATATATCTTCCAGTTGATTCCAAATCTCGTCTATCGATTCTTTTTTCTACTTTGGTAGAATTCTTGAGTCCATTTCTAAGCATGGAAGTAACTCCAGTTGCATCTATCACAAGTTTTGCAGTTTTTTTGTATGGTTGTTTTGTTTTGTTATCCATTCCTTGAACTCCAACAACTTGTTGGCCCTCATAGATTAGACCTGTAAGATTAATTTCATATTCAAATTCAATTCCCATCTTCATGCATCTTTCATTTTGGATCTCAGGTAATTTTTGACGATTTAGCATGTATCCTGCACCATCAAATGGGATTGCTGTTTCCTTATCTGGTGAAAATGCCATTACTCCTTTTACATCATGTTCGATTTCAGGTCTGGTCCATTCTACCTTGATTCTCTCAGACATGAAATCTACTGCTTCTTTAGAGCATGCATCTCCACAAACCCAACCTGCCAATGATTTTCTTCCAGGCAAAGTTTTTGGATTTCTATCAACTACTAGAATTTTGGTATTTTGATTAGTATAATGTGCAATAGCTTGTGCTGTAATTGTTCCTGCTAGACCTCCGCCTGCAACTATAACATCATAATCTGCCACGATAATGAGGTTCGTCTATCCGTATTTAAAATAATACCTGATCAGTTCTAACCTAAAATTCTGCTAAAATTTATCATCAATTCAAAAATGGGGTCGGTTCGTCGCGGCGTCTTCAAAGCTTTCGCTCAGACTGGAGCGGCTGTTATTTCCTCATTCCCAAATTCAAATATCTCATTATTCCTATTTAATCTAGTTGGCAATTCGGAAAATTTCTGTAAATGTTTTGACGGTATCTTTTTTGTTGTAAATTGGAGTGTGAATTTTTAATTTTATTGTGTCTTTTTCACTAATTGAAATTCTTCCATTGATTAGCTCTTGTTTGTCTAATCTTAAATGAAATCTAGAATCTACTGTTCTTTCTTCAATTTCGTCTATCAACTCATTTTTTTGTTCAGAAGATAGTAATTCTAAGAGTTTTTTCATAAATTTCTGAGCCTGTTTTTTTACAATTTTCGCATTTAACATAGTGATGGGATTATCAAAATGCCCTGTGGTCTCTACTACTGTAAAGTCCTCTTCTTTGAGTTCTAAAATTTCTTCAAAGGCTTGATAGATTTTTGAAATATCCTCAGTTGCATGAATTATCACATCAATTGATACTTCTATTTTGTTAACCATTATTGAAAAATTGATATTGATTATGCTTCTAATAGAACTGTCTCTTTTTCTGCAGTTCTGATTAGTTTTACTTTTTCAAGACCGACATGTCTTACTCTGATAACTTTCTTGAATGCTGCCATGATGTCTGAGTTAATCTTGCTGTAACATGTTGCTTGAACAAATTGATCAATTGTCATATCTGGAACTGTTTTGTTAATGACATCTCTTGCAATTAATCTAAGTGCATGTTTTCTAGATGTGTTGAGTTGTCTATGAGTTAATGCAATGACTTTGATTCTAAAGATGTATCCATCTTTGGTTTTGATATCAATAATGAAATTAATTTTTGATGAACCACGTCTAACTAAGCTTCGCAAGAATTCTTTTGAATATTCAAATCTCTTGAAGATTGTTGATGCCTTATCGCCATCAACTTTGTCAATTTGGAAATAGATTTTGTATTGATGTTGTGATGGGTCTCCTTTTAGAATATCATAAAGTGTAACCTCTACAACTCTGCCAGATGCATTTTCATCATCCGTAATTGGAACATATGCAATTGGTACATTGTTAAATGAATCTGGAGCATTTACTGTAACCCAGCGTTTTTCTCTCCACTTGTCCTTTACTCGACCTTTTCTACGTGCCAATTATTATCGACCTTTAAACCCAAAATATAAGGGTATGTCACTAAATCTCTTTCTGATTGCCCATGTAACTCTGTAAAACCTGGGGAATTCTAATGTGACCATCTTTTGTTTGGAAATTCTCCATAATTGAGACCATGATTCTAGTTGTGGCAATGAGAGTGCTATTCAATGTGTGGAGATATTGTGTATCTTCATTTGTTTTATCTCTAAATCTTATCTTCAGTCTCCTTGCTTGATAATCAAGACAATTAGAACAAGAGACAATCTCCCTGTACGCATTTTGTCCTGCCATCCAAGCTTCAATATCATAAGTTTTTGCTGAGACTTTTCCCATATCTCCAGTAGACAATAGCATAACTCTATGTGGAATTTCCAATTTTTGATAAAACTCTTCAGCAACTGTTAGCATTTTTTCATGTTCCTTCCAAGAGTCCTCTGGTCTTGAAAATACAAACTGTTCAATTTTATCAAATTGATGTACTCTGAAAATTCCTTTTTGATCTCTTCCGTGAGCACCTGCCTCTTTTCTAAAACATGGACTCACTCCAGCATAACGTAACGGGAGATCTTTTCCTTCAATAATCTCTTTTGAATGCATTGCAGCCATAGCATGCTCAGACGTTCCAATCATGTAGAGATCTTCTTCTTCTACTTTGTAGATTACTTCTTCAAAATCATCGGCAATTACTGCACCTTCCATTGATTGTCGATTGATCATATATGGTGGCTGAACAAGAGAATACTCCTTTTGAGAAAGAAAATCCAATGCATAATGAATTAGTGATTGGTTTAGCCTTACTAGATCATTTTTTAGATAATAGAATCTAGCGCCTGCAACTTTAGCTGCTCTTTCTAAATCTACCAAATCCAGATTTTCTGATACGTCAATATGATCATTTATCTTAAAACCAAAACTTGGTATTTCTCCCCACTTTCTAACTTCTTTATTTGCTGATTCATCTGGACCCACTGGAACTGATTCATGAACTAGATTTGGAATAGATAATGCTAATTTTGCATATGTGTTCTCAATTCCTTCTTGCTCTGATTCTAGTTTGGAAAGTTCTGCTGAGACATTTTTCATCTCATCTAAAATTGCTGATGCATCTTCTCCTGCTTTCTTTTTTTGTGAGATTTCTAATGCTACTTGATTTCTCTTTTTTCTAAACTCATCTGTTTTAATGATATATTCACGTCTTTTTTGATCTGATTCTACCAACCCATCAAAATCAAAATCAACAGCTCTTGCTTTGAGCATATCACGAATGACTTGTGGTTTTTCTTTGATTATCTTTGGATCTAACATTATTCAATCACCTTTAAAGCAACTTGAACATGTTCTAACACTTCATCAATTGTTCCAATAAGTTGTTTCATATTCTTCTTACTTTGAAAATTAAAAACTAGTTTGTTATCAACATTTTCAACATTAAGACTCAATCCTTCTGGAAAATTCACATTATCTGGCTCTAATGCTTTTTTGACAGTTTCGGCCTTTTCTTGTGATATGTTATTGAGAACTACCTGAACTTGACACGTTAACGACATTTACTTCCAAATAGTTGAGAAATTCATCCAATTTGTCTTTAGTTATTTTTGCTCCTGCTGCAGCATCGTGGCCTCCTCCTACACCATCAAACTTCTCAGCACCTGTTCTCATTAATTCACTGAGATTGATATCTGATTTGCAACTAAATGATTTTCTTGATGAAAACTTGATTGTGTTTTCTTCTCCTTTGGTTCTCAAAATCACTATTTTTCCTGCATTTTTTGGAGATCCTGCGATCAGTGATGAAATGGTACCCGTCATAGTTTCTGGAACAATATCTTCACCATTTACCATTACACAAGTTTCACTTTCTGAAATTCTCCATCTCTCATTTGATAAAATATTCATGTATTCTCTAATCATCTTTCTATAATCTGTCAGAATGGTTTCGCCTTCTCTGAGAATCTTATTTCTGTCTCCCATGCAAATTGCCATTCCGACACCTGAGCGATTGATTCTTCCACAGGAATTTAACATGGTTGAAAATTCTCTTCCATCTCTCAAGAAACTTCTCTTATCTTCTCTTGGAAATGTGTAGGTGTATCCAATTAATTCTGACATTATTTCAGTCGCATTTTTTCCTGATGTGAATTTAGTAATTGCCTCAATTACCTGTCTTTTTTCTTCTTCATCAAGTTCTGCTGGAACCCTCCATCTTCCTTCATCTTTAAGCTGGATTCCTGATGAATTTAGAAGGGATAGACATGCATCTCTATTCCAGGTCAATCCCTCGATAAATGGCTGTGAAGTAAAAGCTAGAGCATCTGGAAGAGGTCTTGTTTCTCTTCCAACCAACAATAAATCTAAGTCAATTTCAACTAATCCCTGTTCTTTTGCAGTATTGGCGATTTCAAAATTCTTACCTGTAAATGACTTTCTTTCTCCCTGATCTTGCCTGTCTCCAAGGGCTGAAACGACTGCAACTGCTGACAAGTCAGAATTTTTCTCATCAAGTGCCATAGAAGCAAGATATGCCATTCCTCCAGCACAAACCTCTACACCACCGTCTATTCCATATTTCCAAGCATTGATGACATTTTGATTATCTAATTCTTCATCTGGAATTTGGTGATGATCTAAGACAAACCAATTATCTCCTAAGATTTCATTGAGATCCTTGCCAAACCCTCCCCCTAGATCTGTAACAATATGAAAGTCCCTAGAATCTGATTTGAAAGATTCTGCAACATTTCTACTAAATTCCTTTGAAGTTCTAACTGTACATTTTGCTCCAGCTCTTATCAGGGCTTTAGTAATGATGCTCCCAGAAGTTAATCCATCACAATCAATATGGGTTGTAACAAAAATTGATTTTTTTGATTTTATACAATCTGAAATTTTGTCTTTGAATAATGAAAGCGACTCGTCAAGTGATTTTGTCATTACTCTAATTGAGCAACCACTGATTTATATTTCCAGGTAGCAGGAATTCTTCCAATTTTTTTGTAATATACAGATAATCTGTGGACTTTGGCTTCAATTAATTCCAAAGATCTAACATTTCTTCTGTCTCCCTTGTTTGCCTTTAGGTGCTTTTGGAGACCTACTGCTTTTTTGACAATATTTTCAAGATCTTCTGGCATCTCTGATTTCAAATCGTTTTCCTCTAAAATTACATCGATGCTTTTTTTGGTGATTGGTTTGACTAGTGGAATTGAATGTTGATCTCTTAATTTGATTCCAATTTGACTGGGAGTTAGTCCTTCTTTTGAATACTTGACTACTAATTCCTCAACCTCTGCAGGACTTTGAGTAATCCAAGAAGGTGCACGAAGCGTAGCTGGTCTAATAGAATGAGATTTTCCATGTCTGTGTGTATGCATTCGTCCCATAATTTCGCTCACTTAAGAGCAGAATTAAACGTTACTTATACTGATCTCGTACATTCTTCGATTTTTGAGGTTCAGAATAAAGTTTTAAATAAGTACTCTTGCTCAAATCCAACAGGTAAACGCTATGAATACAAAAGTACTTTTAACAGCAACCATGCTATCTGTATTTTTCTTCGGTGCCATCGGTGCAGCATCTGTTGCATTTGCTCAATACATGGGTAATGTTGGTGACCAAGGTGAAACAGGAGCATATACCTTAGAGGAAGCACTTGAGATTCAAAGAAGAAGAATCGAATCAGCTGAAGCAAACCCAGCATCTGGCTCAGGAACTCCATATCTTGACGCAAGCGGTGTTGTTGGTGCATCAGTAATTGCAGGTGCAGTCTTTGGCGGTATTGCAGGAGCCTTCTTCATTAGAGGAAGATCTGGCAAATACGCAGCAATGGGTAGAGGATAACCAAATACCTCACTTTTCTCTTATTTTATTATCTGTCCTTAATGGAAATACTGATCTCGTACTTTATGAGAATAAAGGAAATGTATATATCGCACAAATAAGGCCAAAATATACATGACTCCTATCGTAGGAACTTTCCTTAGCATCCTGTCATCACTCACAGGACAACTAGGACCAAACTATGATCCATTATTCTATGATGTAATGATTTACATCTTCGGAACCATGATGTTTGCAATATTCCT
>JANQNM010000117.1 GCA_028279625.1 Candidatus Nitrosopumilus sp.
CCTTTTGAGTTTGAAGCAGATGAGCATTTCTTCAAAGATGCATCTAAACATGATGTTGAACCAATAATGCAAGAACCAGAAGTAGGACATGATGATCATGGACACGGACATCACCATCACCATGATCATGGTTTTGAATTTGATCCACACATTTGGTTAGACCCAGTATTGGTTCAACAGCAAGTAAATAACATCAGAGATGGATTAATTGAAGCAGACCCACAAAACAAAGAAAGCTATGAACAGAATGCTAAAGCATACAATGAGAAACTTGATGCCTTAGATATGAAAATGAAATCAGCTTTGACATCCTGTAACAAAGATACCTTTGTACCATATCATAACGCATTTACGTATATGGCAGAAAGATATGGTCTTGAAGTAATGGCCCTTGGCGGTTTGGCTCCTAGAGCAGAAGCCTCTGCTGCCCAGATTGCAGAGTTTGTTGAATTTGTAAAAGAAAATGACATCAAGTATATCTTTTCAGAAGAGTTGGTAGATCCAAGACTTGCCGAAGTTGTTGCTGAAGAAGCTGGAGTAGAAGTTATGTTGTTTAGCCCATTAGAGGTATTGTCTCCTGAAGAGGAGGGTGATCCTAATGTAACTTACATTAGTAAAATGGAGCAAAATATAGATGCTCTAAAGATCGCCCTAGAGTGTCAATGACAAATGTACTTGAAGTAGAAAATCTTAGCGTTAGTTTTGATGGTCATCTTGCAGTAGATAATGTTAATCTTAAAGTAGAGGAAGGAGATTTACTTGGACTTATTGGACCAAATGGTTCTGGCAAGACCACATTGTTTAGAGCAATTTTGGGACTACAGGCACATTCTGGAAAAGTCAAGTTGTTTGGATATGAGGGCTCAGATCTTCGGACGTTAATTCCACTAATTGGATACGTTCCACAAAGAGTATCTTTTGAACCAAACTTTCCTGCAACCGTATATGACATTGTCTCAATGGGGATTATATCAGAAAAAAAAATAGTCAAGGGTGCTAAGCTAATTCAGCAATGTGGTTGTTGTTGGAACATGGTATACAAGAACATCAAAAACAAAGATGACAAAATTACTCAAGCACTAAAAACAGTAGGACTCGAATCTCTAAGAAATAGAAGAATTGGAAATCTTTCAGGAGGAGAATTGCGCCGTGTCTTTATTGCAAGATGTCTAGTAAAGGATCCTTTGCTTTTAATTTTAGACGAGCCAGCAACTAGCGTCGATGTTGAATCGTCATACAAATTTTATGAAGCAATAAAAAGGGTAAACGAAGAATACAAAGTCACGATTATGTGGTCATCACATGACCTTGAGGCAGTATCAAAATATGCAACTAAACTTGCATGTATCAATAAAAAATTATTCTATCATGGCGATACAAAAAAATTCTTCAGTGACAAAGATCTTTTAAAAACTTACAGTGAATCTCAAATGCAGTTACATATGCGTGAACACAATACGGATTGAATTAGGAAATATGCAAAATGGTTCTTGAAGCTTTAACTTATGGATTTGTACAAAAGGCAATAATTTCAGGAATTGCCGTTGCAATAATTTGTTCTTTTATGGGAACATTTCTTGTTTTGAGACGTTACGCTTTGTTTGGTGACGGAATAGCCCATGTTGCATTTGGAGGCATTGCAGTTGGTTTGTTTCTGGGAGTGTTTCCATTTTGGAGTGCATTTGCTGTTTGTATAGGCGGAGCACTAGGATTACAAAAGCTAAGACATAGCACCAAGATATCTGGAGATGCAGCTGTTGCAGTGGTTCTGGTTTCAGGATTGGCTCTGGGTGTTATTTTGGTGAGTACTTCGGGTGGTTTTTCAGTAGATCTGTTCAGCTTTTTGTTTGGAAGCATTTTGCTTATCAGCAACGATGAAACCCTGATGATCCTTGGAATTAGTGCAGCCATTATTGCTACACTTGTAGTTCTACGAAAACCATTTTTCCAACTTACATTTGATGAAGAGCAAGCTAGACTTGCAGGACTTCCAGTAACCCTGCTAAACTATGCCTTTGTAGTACTTGCTTCCATAACAGTTGTAACGTCAATGAGACTGGTTGGAATCTTATTGATATCTGCACTAATTGTATTGCCAAACATTACAGCAATGATGTTTGGAAAAGGATTCAAAAAAACACTTGGAATATCAATGTTAATTTCAGTTTCATCTGTCATAAGTGGTATCCTTTTGTCATACTATTACAACATCGCACCATCAGGAACCATAGTAGTGGTTGCAGTTGTAATTCTCATTGGAGTACTTTTAGCAAAATCTGCAGGATTGATATCGAGAATTGAAATGAGGAAACATTCTCAATTATCTCACGATTAAAACCTGCTAAACTTTTGTCTAAGAATTAATTAAAGAATTTAGTCTTCTCTTGTCATGAATACTTTTGACATAAAATAATGAAGTTGCAATAATTCCTAATGCAATTAATGGTGATGCAACTTCAGTATATTTTAATTCAAATTCATCAGATGATGTAATTTGTGCTGCAGAAACAGGAATCTCTGTCATCTTTACAGTAGCAATTTTGTTTGCTTGTTGTTCAACAAACCATACGTTGTCTTTATCATCAGATGTCATAAATTGAACAAATGATGTCTCTGAAGGAACTGGAACTTCAATCAAATTATTGTTATCTGGATCAAATGCACCAATCTTGTCAATCGTATGTTGTGCAAACCAAATGTTTCCATATTTGTCAAATGTCATTCCAAATGGCAATGCCTCTTCATCAGGCACAGAAATTCTCTCAAATGTCTCTAAAACAGGATTGAATTTGGTTATTGCCAAGCCTGTGTGTTCTGCAATCCAAAGATTTCCATCCTCATCAAACAGTAAGGCCTCAGGACCGAGCAAAACAACATCAGTTGAAATTTCTGTTATTGAATTATCTTTTGGATCAATATATCCAATCTTGCCTGCACCAGTTGTAGTGTACCAAACTTTTCCATCATTGTCTACTGTTAATGCAAATGGAAGTGTTTCTTTTCCAGGTAAAACAATCACTTCAAATTCATCAAGTTCTGGCAAATACTTTACAATTCTATCTTTGTTGATGATAGTGACCCAAATGTTTCCATCAAAATCTGCTTTAATGAAAAGTGGTTTATTATCTGATATTACGGGATCTAGTTTTGGAATACTTTTGGTTGTGATCTCTTTTGTTTGAGGATCAATATATCCAATTTGATTTCTTTGCATATCTGTAAACCAAATGTTTCCTTCGTTATCTTGTGTAAGGAATGAAGTTCCTATTCCATCAAATGTGTATGATGCAAACTCTTGTGTATCCAAAGAAAATTCCCAAACTCGTGGAGATATTGAATCACTTATCCAAATAGAATTACTTCCATCGTACAATGGATAGAGAGGTTTTCCTTCTTCAGGAAATTCATATTCTATAATTTGTGTTTGAATATCTACTAATCTTGGTTTGATAAGTAAATTCAAAATCTTTGATTCGTTTGCATTTTCCGTTCTTTGAGCTTCAACTTCAACTAACCATTCTCCTGAAAATCCAAATGTTATTTCACCCTGAAACTCTAATGGCCTACCTTCATCTTGTCTTGTAATCTCCATTGGAACTTCTATAGGAGAAATATTCTTTGACGGATTTGATACTTTTACCTTAACTAGGTTTGAATCATAAAGTGGTATTCCATTAGTGTCACTTGCCTTTACTGTAATCGTGTTTGTTCCACTAGAAAATGGTGAGATATTGATATCAAATTTTGCATTTTCTGTAAACTCTATAGTTTTGAATCCATAAACAAATTCTTGTGCATCAACCTTTTGAATTTCACCTGCTGGCAGTGTTCCATTGGTGAGTAATGCAACAACTCCCAGAAGAATAATTCCTAATGCCGCATCAACTTTGAGTGATCTCTTTAGTTTCTTGTGAACAGAGATTTTACCTGATGCAAAATTTTTCTCTGCATTTTTTTGAACTTTGAACTGGAAGAATCCCCCCAATCCTACCATGATTGAGGCAATGATGATCTTTGCAATAATTAATTGACCAAATACTGACTCTGTAATTAATCCCACATCACTTTCTAGAAACCACATTAGAGTTGGTCCAGTAATAATTACAATTCCAACAGAAATTATGAATGCAATAGAAAATCTTGGAATTAAAACTAGACTCATCTTTTCACGATTAGCATCTTTGAGTTTGGAAAATGTAGGCAGTAAGGTGTAAACAAAATAGATTATTCCTCCAATCCAAACTGCTGCAACTAAATTGTGAATGTAATCAAGTACAAGTGCTCCCATCTGTTCACTAGCTGCTCCATGTCCAATCATACTTGTAGTAGCAATTAGTGCTAATGATGCTGCAAGCATTGGAATTTGATTTTTCTTTGATAGTGTTTTTCTTTTCTCCATTCCAAACCAAATTCCAAGTAAAATTATTGTAATGATCATTCTGGCAAGCCAAATAGTTCCAAAGTAAGTATCAATTACAACTAGAGGCGAAGTTTCTAGTCTTATTGTCTGAATTGCAATCATTAGAATATCAGAAATAAAGACTAATGCTAATCCTATTCCGGTAATTGACATGAATTTTCCGTGATGGAAATTTTCTATCTTTTCAATCTCTTCTCTGATTAGTTGTTTGTTTTGTGTTCCCCAAATTATTAGAGATGCAATAACTGCTCCTAAAACAATAGTTTGACCAACTAGTCCTGGAAATCTTGCACCAGCTTCAGGCAAGAACACTAATTCTGATGGCCCTTCTTGTTCAAACAAAGAAGGATCAATAACAACATCACCTACTGCAAACAAAAATGCACCGGGAACTAGGTGTCCATCAATTTTTGAGAGGACTTTGGTTGATGCAGTGTAAACTCCGTCTTCAAGTGGAGGTGTTGTGACAATTAATGATAATTCTCCTTCATAGTAACTAGTATCTTTGTTATCGATTTGATTTCCATCACTATCAAAGATCTTGATTTCACTAAAGTCAATGTCAACTGGTTCTGAAAAAAATACAATCACTTCTGTAGTACCCGCAGGTGCATTAGATGTCAAACTTGGAATTGTCTCTTCTGTAAAAGGATGTGCAGATGCAAATGGAATAGATATGAAAGATATCACTAGTAAAGCAATCAGAAACTTTTGCATTCATTTTTCAGGTCATTATAGATAATTTAAACAGTTTTCAGATTATTCACGTTTTGTACCAATCCACGTAAAGATAATAACGTGTGATTATCAATTGATAATTGTGAAAATAGCACTTTTTGCCTTTATTGGATTATTATTTTCTGTTGGTATGATTGCACCATCATTTGCTCATACTACTGTGGAAGTTGGACCTTATGAGATAGAGGCTGGATGGGGAGTTGAGCCACCTATTGTTGGGATTAGAAATGATATTGTTTTGAAGGTAATTGAGAGAGGAGAAAAAGAAGGAACCTACACAGGAATTACTAGTGCATTCAAAGGCGTTGATGTAACTGTAATGTTTGGTGGTGCAACAAAGAAACTTGATATCAACTCAGACCCAAGACCTGGTTACTATTATTCCTCAATAATTCCTACAAAAACTGGAACTTATCAAGTAGACCTAAAAGGAGACTTGAGAGGAACTTCTATTGACGTAAAAATTCCTGTTGAAGATGTAGAGCCAACTGCAGTTTTGGATTTTCCACCTTCAAGCAGTGAAGGAGCAGCAGATATCTCTGCACTAAAGAATGCAATCTCATCACTTCAACAAGATGTTTCAAAACTAAAGTCTGGAGAAACTGAAGTTACTGCAGATGGTGGTCAAGCTTATGACTTTGCTATATTTGGATTGTCAATTGCAGCAGCAGCTATTATCTTGGCAATTATTGCTTTAGTAAAAAGAAAATAAGAAAAGAGGAATTCCTAAAATCTTGGAACGACTCTAGATTTTGCAGTTACTGCTACGATGCTGATGATTGCAACAACTAGTATCATCATTGCAATTGTTCCAAATTCTGGAACAAC
>JANQNM010000104.1 GCA_028279625.1 Candidatus Nitrosopumilus sp.
AACAGCTCTGTTAAGTGCCTCTTCTCTTGTTATGCGCAGCTTATCTTTAAGATGTACATCTGAAATTCCTAAATATGCTGCACACCATTTTGCATCACACTCTAATGAAACATCAATATCTTGTTTTAGAGCACGTCCATGTGAAACGATATCCGCTTTTAGTCCTTGTTTGATTATTGTTTTTGTTGCTTCTTTATGATCACTTGAAACAACAGGTGAAATTTCAATTTGATCAACACCAAAATAATCTAACATCCATGCAATCTGAATTCTTTGTTTATTTGTAAATGAAACACCAGGATGTTGTTCTCCTTCTCTTAGAGTGCTATCTAGTACCCTAATCTTCTTTGGGTCTTTATCAAATGCGTTATACAGGTTTGCATAGTGATTCGGATCTTTCATTGCTAAAATCGCTGGTCTAAATAGAGAATATAAACATAATCGTACTAGCTTCGGTGAAAATAACTACTAACGATCCTAAATTAGTTTTAATTTTAAATTCTAAAACGAAAGTCGTTTTAGATAATTTTTCTCAAAATAATTACAGTATTGGTATCTACAACTCCTGTAATTTTTCTTAATGCATCGATACTACTGTTAATTTCTGCAATGCTTGGTGCGCTGATAATGGTTGTAATGTCGTATTGACCAGTAATCTCGTATACTGTTTTTACTCCTTCTAATTTTGCTAACTTTAATGATACTTTGGATGTGTCAGTTGCAGAGTCAACTGAAACTAAAACAATTGCACTTGTTGCATTTTCTTCTCCTAATTCAAGTGTGAATTTTTTAATTGTCCCATTATCTACAAGATTTTTTACACGTCGTCTAACTGCTGATTCTGAAAGCTTGAGTTTTTTTCCTATGTCTACAAATGATTCTCTGGCATCTTCCTTAAGATATCCGATAATTTTTTCGTCTACTTTATCTTTGTACATTACGTTTCTGCTCCTCTTCAGATAGTATAGAATCAAGAGCATGTAAAACTTTTGTTATGTCTTCTTCTGATATTACCAAAGGAGGAAGAACTCTAAGAATATTTCTTCCTGAGTATAACATCAAGACCCCTTCTTTGATCAATCCCATTAGGATGTCTCTTACCTCAAATTTCAACTCAATGCCTATCATGAGTCCTTTTCCACGAATTTCTCTAATTATTGGATGTTTTTCTTTTAATTTATCTAATCCTTCTCTGAAAATTTTCCCCATTTTTTCAGAATTTTCAATTAATCCATCTTCAGTTAATGCCTTAAGAGCTGCAGTACCTGCTGCACACGAAATTGGATTTCCTCCAAATGTTGAAGAATGTTCCCCTTTACTAATTGCAGCTAGAATGTCTGGTCTAACTAAAGTTGCACCCATTGGAACTCCGCCTGCAATTCCTTTTGCAAGACACAAAATGTCTGGAGCAGTGTTCCAGTGTTCATGTGCCCATAATCGTCCAGTTCTTCCTAAACCAGCTTGAATTTCGTCAAAAATTAACAGAATACCTTTCTCATCGCAAAGCTTTCTTACATCTTGCAAGAATCCTTCTGGTGCAACAATGATTCCGCTTTCTCCCTGAATTGGTTCTAGGATTACAAAAGCAGTGTCTTCATCAATTACTTCTTTTAATGATTCAATATCTCCAAATGTTGCAAAAGAAACTTTCTCTACTAGAGGTGCAAATGCTTTTTTGTATTTTGGATTAAATGTTAATGATAAAGCCCCAAATGATTTTCCGTGATAGGATCCTCTCATTGCAACCATTCCTTTCTTTCCTGTGAATTTTCTTGCAAACTTTATTGCAGCTTCAATTGCTTCTGCACCGCTGTTGTTAAGATGAACTTGTGTCAATTCTTTTGGTGCCAAGCCAATTAGAGTTTTCAAAAATTCTTCTCTTGTTTTATTGTATAATGAACTATGAACTGTGATTATTTTATCGACTTGTTCTTTGATTGCATTGTTGACTCTTTGATTTTGATGTCCAACTAGTGCTACTCCGTATCCGCCCATACAGTCAATGTACTCTTTGCCCTCAACATCCCATACATGAGCTCCTACTCCTCTTTCAACTGTCACTGGAAATCTCTGATAGAGATTTCCCATATACTGATCTTCACTCATGTTCAATCACCGTACAATTATCATGTGCAATTGCAGTTGATATTGGATTTTCTTTTTGGCCATTTGCAATAAGTGCTGTTTTAACTCCCATATCTAGAGCTTCAGTTGATGCTAAAATTTTCTTTTCCATTCCTGGACCAATTTTTGGTCTAATTTCTTTTGCTTGTGCTAATGTTAATTTTGGAACAAGTTCATCATCCATTAAAAGGCCATCCACATTTGTGATGAATAGGACTTTGTCGCTTCCAACTTTTCCTGCAACATATGCTGCTGCTCTGTCTCCGTCTACATTGAGAAATTCTGATTCTTCACTCATTGCTATAGGAGAAATTACAGGAACGAGTCCTTGATCTAAGAGTGACTTGATAAATACAGAGTTTACTTCACGAATTTTTCCGGTATATCCTCCATCAATTGCTTGTTTTCTGCCTTTTTCGTTAACTATGAGAAGTTTCTTTTTTCTGTCTGCTTCGATAACTTTGGCATCTACCCCTGAAAGCCCTATTGCATTAATTCCATTTTTCTGAAGCATTTGTACAATTGTCTTGTTGATTCTTCCAGACATTACCATTGTAAAAATTTCAGCAGTTTCTTTGTCTGTGTATCTACTTTTGATTCCACTTGGAGATGTTACAAATTTTGGTTCTTTTCCAAGTTGTTCACATACCTTTGTAACTTCTTTTCCTCCACCATGAACTAAAATAATTCCTTCAGACTCTGCTATTTTTTTGATATCTGCAATTGTTGATGGATGTAAATCATCTACTACGCTTCCACCAATTTTGATAGTGATCATTTCTAAACAGGAGTTAATGGAGTGTATCTTAGTCCGTCCATTTCATCAAAACCGCACATTACATTCATGTTTTGGATGGCAGAACCTGCTGCACCTTTCATCAAGTTATCTGATGCAGATAATGCAATCAATCTATGATTGTCTTCGTCTAAATCAAATCCAATATCACAGAAGTTTGATCCAACCAAGAATTTTGGATCTGGGAATTTGTACAATCCCTTTTTGTCTCTAATCAGTCTAACAAATTTTTCTTCACCATATGTTTTACGATATAATTTCCACAATTCTTTTTCATCTATTTCTTTTTGCATGAATGTGTGATTTGTACACAAGATTCCTCTTACAACATCAACTGCATGTGGACTCATTGAAACATGAATCTTCTTTCCTGCAATTTCACTTAATTCTTGTTCAATTTCACCAGTGTGTCTGTGCTTTGCTGGTTTGTATGGTCTAATCACACCTGCTCTCATTGCATGTGCTGTTCCAGAACCTGAACCTGCACCAGAAGAACCAATCTTTGAATCAACAACAATATGTTCAGTATCGATAATTTTTTCACGAATTAGTGGAGCTAATGCAAGCATTGAGGTTACTGCCATGCATCCTGGACATGAAACTAATTGTGCTTTTTTAATTTCCTCTCTATGTAATTCTGGAACGCCGAAAACAGATTTTGATAAATAATCTGGATGTGGATGCTCCCAACCATACCATTTGTCATATGCTTGTTGTTCATGTAATCTATAATCAGCACTCAAATCAATGATTTTGATTCCTCTATCATAGAGAGCTTTTACAATTTCAGTAGCAGTTCCGTGTGGGACTGCTGTAAAAACAAGGTCACACTTGTCAGTTAATTTGTCATAATCTAATTCTGAGAAAGTTAGATCGGTAAATCCTTTCAAACTTGGTTGAATTCTATGGAGATACTCTCCTACATGTTGTCTAGATGTTACCATTGTGATCTCTACATCTGGGTGGTTGACGAGAAGTCGTAATGTTTCTCCACCTACATAACCTGATGCTCCTACAACACCTACTTTCATGATAAACCTCCTCGTAAAGGAGTATAATTTATTTCCTAACGTAGTTTAGGGCAAATTCTACCAT